>JAAUPH010000081.1 GCA_012035435.1 Sphingopyxis sp.
GGGGCCGGGGGCGGAGGTTTTCTACACGCCGCCTGCAGAAACGCTGCCCTGACGTTCTAGAGCGTTTTCTAGTCAGGTGGAATCACCTGACGGCTCGGAAAACGCGACAAATCAAAAACCTAGAGCGGTTGATCTGGCGCAGCCAGATCGGAAACCGCTCTAAATCCGCCGCTCCAGCGCGCGCACCATATGGTCAAGCAGGCGTTTGCCCGGCAGCGACAGGTCGGGAACCGCCAGCAGCGCGATTTCGGTATCGTGGAGGTCGGGCAGCAGATTGGGATCATCGATCACCGCCAGATCGGCGGGCACCATGTCGCGCGGCAGCACGGTAACGCCCAACCCCGCCCGCACCGCCGCCTGGCTGCCCGCGAGCGATGCACAGGTATAAGCGATCCGCCAGCCATGCTTCGCCCGTTCGAGTGCGCTGATGGCACGAGCCCGGTACACGCAGGGCGCAGGCGACACGACGAGCGGTAACAAGTTGCATCCCTCGATGTTAAAGCCGCCCGCTGCGGCCCACACCAAAGGCTCGCGCCACACGCGGACGCCGGTTTCGGGCCCCGCCGGCTCCCGCTTGATCAGCATCAGGTCAAATTCGCCGCGCCCAAAGCCTTCGATCAAATTGAGCGTCAGGTCGCACGATACTTCCAGCGCCACACGCGGATGGCTTTTGGCAAATCGCGCCAGCACTTCGGGCAAATAGCTGGTCGCAAAATCCTCTGGTGTGCCCAGTCGAACCACGCCTTGCAACGCCGGTTCGGCCATTTCATCAAGCATCGCATCATGCGCTGCCAGCAACCGCCGGGCGTGACCCAGCAACTGCTCCCCCGCAGCGCTCAGCCGAACCACGCGGTGCGCCCGTTCGAACAGCCGAATACCAACTGTTCCTCCAACCGCTTGATCATCAAGCTGACCGCAGAAGGCGAGCGGAACAGCCGCGCCGCGCTGGTCGTCATATTGCCAGTTTCGGCGACCGTCGCAAAGGCGCGCAGCAGGTCTAGGTCGATCTGAGGGCGGGTCATGTCATCTATTAACAAAACTCAACGATCATATCAAATCATCTCGTTTCTCGAATATCATCGCGGACCTTAACCCTTCGCCATCCATTTTGGAGAAGGAGACAGTTCGTGACTCAAATGCTGATCGACCGCCCGGCCGCCACCACGGTCGCCCCGCTGGAATTTGCGCTCGCACATGGCGACGGCATCGGCCCTGAAATCATGGCCGCAACGCTATCCATCTTGGAGGCCGCCAATGTGCCCGTTGCCCCGCGCGAGATACACATTGGCGAACAACTTTACGGCGCGGGTCATAGCAGCGGCATCGCCCCCGAAGCCTGGGATGCGATCGAAGCCACTGGCCTGTTGCTGAAAGCCCCCATCACCACCCCGTTGGGCAAAGGGGTCAAAAGCCTCAACGTCACCATGCGCAAGACACTGGGTCTATATGCCAATGTGCGGCCCAACATGGCCTATGCGCCCTATGTGCCGACGCACTTCCCGGGCATGGACATCATCATCGTGCGCGAAAATGAGGAAGATCTCTACGCCGGGATCGAACATCGCCAGACCGACGATGTCTTCCAATGCCTGAAAATCGTCAGCCGCTCGGGCTGCGAGCGCATCGTCCGCTATGCCTTTGAACTGGCGCGCGCGCAGGGTCGCAAAAAGGTCACCTGCGTCACCAAAAACAACATCATGAAACTGACCGACGGCGTCTTCGCAGATGTGTTCGACACGATCGGTCTAGAATATCCAAATATCGTGCAGGAGCATATGATCGTCGATATTGCGGCCGCGCGGATCGCCACCGAACCCTATCGCTTCGACGTGATCGTGACGCCCAATCTTTATGGCGACATCTTGTCCGACATCGCCGCCGAAGTCGCAGGGTCGGTCGGCCTCTCGCCCTCGGCCAATATCGGCGCGCGCGCCGCGATGTTTGAGGCGATCCACGGCTCCGCCCCCTCGCTCGCGGGGCAGGATGCCGCCAACCCGTCGGGATTGCTGCTCGCGGCGTGCATGATGCTGGACCATACCGGACGCGGTGAGGCTGCCAGCCTGATCCGCAACGCTTGGAGCCGCGCGGTCGAGGATGGTATCGCCACTCGCGACATGGGCGGCACGCTGGGCACCACGGCCTTCGCCGCCGAAGTCAGCGCTCGGCTGGGCAGCGTCCCGCGAAAAATGAAGGTCGCGGTCCCTGCCCCGCCGCTGCAGATCGTTCAGCCCAGCGATGTGGTGACGGTCGCGCGCGCCAAACGCGAATGTGTCGGTATCGACATTTTTGTGCAGGACCGCGCGCTCGACGCGAACCTGTTGGCGGCCGCCCTTCGCGCTGTGCCGCTCGACAATTTCGAACTGACGATGATCACCAATCGCGGAGTGAAGGTTTGGCCCAAGCCCAACCCGAACACCATCCTGACCGACCATTGGCGGTGCCGTTTCATGGCCAAGCTCGGTGCCCATGTGACGCGGACCGAAGCCATCGAAGCCGCCCTGTTGCTGAGCCGCGCAGGAATCGACGTGGTGAAGACCGAAGGGTTGTACACTTTCGACGACGTGCCCGGTTACTCGCTGGGTCAAGGCCAATAAGCGGCCGATGATCGCAATTGAAATTTGAAATATCTTCGGCGGCGGCGGCGGCTATAACGGGGTCATGACAGCTCCAATATTGCCGACCGCCGTCCAGCCCGACAGCGACAGTTTCAATGCGCGATCCGCGCACAACCGCGCCCTTCGGGATGATCTGTGGGCCGCGTCGCCGCCGCTGCACTGGGCGGCAATGAAAAGTCACGCGAACGCCATGTCGCCCGCGGCAAGCTACTCCCGCGTGAGCGAGTGGAACGGTTGCTCGATCCCGGCTCGCCGTTGCTTGAAGTGGGCCAGCTCGCCGCGAATGGCATGTATGAGGGCGACGTCCATGGCGCATCGCTCATCACCGGCATTGGCCGCGTGTCGGGGCGGCAGGTGATGATCGTCTGCAACGATGCGACGGTGAAAGGCGGCACTTATTACCCGCTGACCGTTAAAAAGCATTTGCGCGCTCAGGAAATCGCGCTCGAAAATCACCTTCCCTGCATCTATCTGGTCGACAGCGGCGGTGCCAACCTGCCCCATCAGGCCGAAGTCTTCCCAGATCGCGATCATTTTGGACGGATTTTCTTCAATCAGGCCAATATGTCCGCGCGCCGAATTCCTCAAATCGCCTGCGTCATGGGCAGTTGCACCGCGGGCGGTGCCTATGTCCCCGCCATGTCTGACGAAACGGTGATCGTCCGCAATCAAGGCACCATCTTCCTCGCCGGTCCCCCGCTGGTCAAGGCCGCGACGGGCGAGGAAATCAGCGCCGAAGATCTCGGCGGCGGCGATCTCCACGGCCGCAAATCGGGCGTGGTCGATCATGTGGCAGAGAATGACGAACATGCGCTGACGATCGTCCGCGATATTGTCAGCCACATCGGCGGAACAATAGGGACAGTACCCTTTTTCGGAAACGCGGGTTCGAGTGGTAATGGCGATCCATCGAAAAAGGGGACTGTCCCTATTGTTCGAGACCCCCGCCCGCCCAAATACTCCGCCGAAGAGCTCTACGGCATCATCCCCGAAGACGTGCGCGCGCCCTATGATGTCCGCGAGATCATCGCCCGCCTCGTCGACGCATCCGAATTTCACGAATTCAAGGCGCTTTACGGCAGCACGCTCGTCTGCGGCTTCGCGCATATCTGGGGCATGCCCGTCGCCATCCTCGCCAACAATGGCGTGCTGTTCAGCGAGAGCGCGCAAAAGGGCGCACATTTCATTCAGCTCGCGCAGCAACGCAGCATCCCCCTGCTGTTCCTCCAGAACATCAGCGGCTTCATGGTCGGCGGCAAATATGAAGCCGAAGGCATTGCAAAACATGGCGCCAAACTCGTCACCGCCGTCGCCACCGCGACCGTCCCCAAAATCACCGTGCTGATCGGCGGCAGCTTTGGCGCGGGCAATTACGGCATGTGCGGCCGCGCTATCAACCCCGCTTCCTCTTCACCTGGCCCAACGCGCGGATCAGCGTGATGGGCGGCGAACAGGCGGCGAGCGTGCTGGCAACGGTCCACCGCGACGCCGAAAAATGGGACGAACGCGAAGCCGAAGCGTTCAAAGCCCCGATCCGCCAGAAATATGAGGATGAAGGCAACCCCTATTACGCCACAGCCCGCCTGTGGGATGACGGGATCATCGACCCGGCGCAGACCAGGGATGTGCTGGGACTGGCGCTGGGGGCGTGCGCAAATGCACCGTTGAGCGACGGGCCGGGCTTTGGGGTGTTCCGGATGTGAGGATGCTGCCGATCTTTGCGCTAATTTTATTGTAGGGTTGCTCAATCAGTCCGCAAGAATTTGAGAGTTTCTGTCATGAGAACTTCGAAATACGGATTAGTGACGCCGAGGCTTGGAAGCGCTACACAACTCTGCAGGTTACTCAGGCCCGCCAAACAGCTCGTCCCGTTAAAATGGCGGATATCGGCGAATTCCGGAGGTGGGGCCACGCAGCTCCGCAAGCAGGCCCTCCCTTCCCCGAACCGGTAGGCGCAATGGTAAACGTCTATGAAGGCGAGCCCTTCGTGGGCGGTCGCTTCGTGGCAGCGACCACCGATTTCTGGAGCAGTCATGTGGTATGGACGAATGGCGAGATAGTCACATGCAGTTCGAAGTTTCCTGACGGTCCCTTCCTGATCTATGGCTTGAGCCGAAATGACACCCCGCGCCTCATCGTTAGCAGGGCAACATGAACCACCGCATTCAGCGCCAACAAATCCTCCCCGGAACGGGGAGGGCGACCAGCGAAGCTGGTGGAGGGACCGCGTGAGGGCGTGCGCTATGCTTCGGCCTCGCTCTACCCCGACAGCGGCCCCTCCGACCCCTGCGGGGCCACCTCCCCGTTCCGGGGAGGATTTTGAGTGAGCGACAGGCGCAAGAAGCACTCCACTGTTGGTGCACCTGACGCCACCATCCGCCGCGCACGCCAGTTCCGCAAAACAATGACGCTCCCGGAAGTGCTGCTGTGGCAGCAGCTCAAAAAGCGGCCCGGTGGCTATCAGTTCCGCAAACAGCACCCGGTCGGGTCCTATGTCCTTGACTTCGCCTGCATCCGGGCGCGGCTCGCCATTGAGGTTGATGGCGAAGCGCACAACCGCGGCGACCGGCCAGAGCGCGATGCAGCGCGCGACGCTTTTGTGCTGACACAAGGCTTCATAACGATTCGGATACCCGTAGCCGAGGTGCTCAACGACTTGGTCGGCGTCGTCCAGTTCATCACCGAACAATGCCGCCAACGCGCCCACCCCAATCCTCCCCGGAACGGGGAGGTGGCGCGGCGAAGCCGTGACGGAGGGCCGGGTAAAGACATGCACTCCGCCGCGACATTGCACGACCCCGACAGCGGCCCCTCCGACCCCTGCGGGGCCACCTCCCCGTCCCGGGGAGGATTTTGAGCGATAAATCGCTCCACTTCCGACCAATCTAGCCCGCTGCCATAAACCCGGTCTAAACCCCTCCTCGGCCAAACCCTCGCTATTGCATGTTAAGGGCCTGCCGATGACCACCCAAACCACTCGCCGCACGCCCATCGTCGGCCTCGACCTCGCGCGCTTTCTTGCTGCATTTCTGGTCATGCTCTTCCACCTCGCTTATCTCTCATGGGCAATCCCGGACAGCAGCGCAGGCGCGATAGCGGGCGGCGGCTTCGCCTTTCCTGCACTGACTGACATCAGCTGGTTTGGCTGGGTGGGGGTCGAGATTTTCTTTGTCCTGTCGGGCTTCGTCATCAGCTACTCGGCGGGCACCAACGCCTTCGCCTTTTTCCGTAGCCGCGTGCTGCGCCTGCTCCCCGGCGCTTGGGCATCCGCCACCATCACCGTGCTGATTCTGCTGGTCATTGGCCGTGACTATGCCATGAACCTGGGCGCGGTATATTTGCGCACTATCGCGTTCGTCCCCATCGCGCCGTGGCTGGACGGCGTTTACTGGACGCTGGCGATAGAGATCGCCTTCTATGCGCTCGTCCTAGCGCTGCTCATCATCGGTCGCATTGACCGGCTCGAAACGCTGCTCATCACCATCGGCACCACCAGCGCCGCCTTTTGGTTCAGCTTGACTGTCCTCGACCTCCCCCTCGCCGCCCGAGGCAGCTGGGGATGGCGCTTTGCCGAGATCGCGCTGCTCACCGACGGCGTGCTCTTCGCCATTGGCGGCTTGCTCTGGCTCAATCTATGCCGCCAGCCGACCGCGCGCCGATGGTGGCTCATCGCCGCCTTCACCACCGTTGGCCTCGCCAAAATCGCGCTCCACGCCGCCATCGAACCCGCGGTGCTCGCCGCACCCTGGCGGATAGTTGTGCCGATGTTGCTATGGCTCGGCGCGCTCGTGCTGATCGTCGTCGCGGTGCGCGCCAATGGCTGGCTGTCGCGCCGCCTGAACCCTGCGCTGGTCCGCACGCTGGGGCTCGCCACCTATCCGCTATACCTGCTTCACACGACCGTGGGCGCGGCGGTGCTGCTCGGCCTTTCGGGAACAGGGATTGCTCCGTTGACGGCGCTGGCTCTGGCCATTGCAACCGCCGTCGCAGCAGCGCTAGCGACTGCCCGCTATCTCGAACCGCCCATCCGGCACCTGCTCGACCGCAGCCTCGCAATCCTGCCCGGCACCGGCGCCCGCAGCCCGGCCGCGCCTGCAACTTAACCACTGTCCTACATTGCGCAGACGCTGCTATGCGGCAAAACCATGCGTCCCTGAAGGGCGCGAAGGAAAGGCCGCAATGTCGGAAATACATGCGATTCAGTGTGAAGTTGCGCAGTTTTCCGCGACTTTTCACTGTTGGAGAATCACCGCCAAGCGGGCATGGTTGCGCGCATGATTCAATCGCTTCTCATCGCCAACCGCAGCGAAATTGCTTGCCGGATCATTCGCACCGCGCGGGCCATGGGTATCCGCACCGTCGCGGTCTATTCCGACGCAGATGCGAAAGCGCTGCATGTGCGGCAGGCCGATGAAGCTGTTCATATCGGCCCCTCGCCAGCGCGCGAGAGCTATCTGGTGGGCGCGAAGATCATCGCCGCTGCCAAGGCACGGGCGCGGAGGCGATTCATCCGGGTTATGGGTTTCTGTCCGAAAACGCCGAGTTTGCACAGGCGGTGATCGACGCAGGGCTGATCTGGGTCGGCCCGCGCCCTGCCAGCATCACCGCGATGGGGCTGAAGGATGCGGCGAAGACGCTGATGGCGGCGGCTGGCGTGCCGGTGACGCCTGGCTATTTGGGCGATAATCAGGACCCCGATTTGCTGGCCGCCGAGGCCGCGAACATAGGCTTCCCCGTGCTGATCAAGGCCGTCGCGGGCGGCGGCGGCAAGGGCATGCGCAAGGTCGATGCGGCCGCCGATTTCGCCGACGCCCTCGCCTCCTGCCAGCGCGAGGCGGCGGCCTCGTTCGGCAACGCCCATATCCTCATCGAAAAATATATCCAGCGCCCCCGCCATATCGAGGTGCAGGTGTTTGGCGACACCCACGGCAATATCGTCCACCTGTTCGAACGCGATTGCAGCCTCCAGCGGCGGCACCAAAAGGTGATCGAGGAAGCCCCTGCCCCCGGCATGGACGAAGCCACGCGCGAACAGCTTTGCGCGGCGGCGGTGAAGGCGGCGAAGGCGGTCGATTATGTCGGCGCGGGCACGATCGAGTTCATCGCCGATGCGTCGGAAGGCCTGCGCGCGGACCGGATATGGTTCATGGAAATGAACACCCGGTTGCAGGTGGAGCATCCGGTGACCGAGGAGATCACCGGCGTCGACCTGGTCGAATGGCAGCTGCGCGTGGCGAGTGGCGAGCCTCTGCCCAAGCGGCAGGAGGAGCTGAGCATTAATGGCTGGGCGGTGGAAGCGCGGCTCTATGCCGAGGATCCAGCGAAGGGGTTTTTGCCGAGTACGGGCACGCTGGAGATGTTCACCATCGACGATGGCTATGCCCGCATAGAAACCGGAGTCGAGCACGGCGACGAGATTTCTCCCTACTACGACCCAATGATCGCGAAAATCGTCACTCACGCCGAAACGCGTGACGCGACGATATGGCGTATGGAGGACTGCCTGTCGGAATTGCATGTGTACCCGGTAAAAACCAATGCCCCGTTCCTCCTTCGGGCGTTGACCTCGGCGGAGTTCCGGGAGGCGCGGCTTGATACCGCCCTCATTTCGAACAATCCCGCCTGGGCGGACGCGGTGCCGTTGTCGGAGTCGGCCAGGAATCAAGCGGCGGTCGCGATGATTCATCGTCGGTCGCACGAGCCGCTGGTGTCGCCAATTGGGTTTCGCCTGAATGCACCCACGCAGAGCGTCATCGCCATGATGCACGGGACTGATGTGGTAACGGGCGATGCGGGGCGCCGGTTCGACGGGTTACTCCAGTACGATGACGGCGAAACATTGTGGTTGAACGAGGCGGGCGAAACTTTCGCGCTGCGGCCCTTTGCCGCGCGTGGCACCGGCCATGCGAACGCCCATGACGGCGACATCCTCTCCCCCATGCCCGGCAAGGTCATCGCGGTCGATGTCGCGGCGGGGGACGCGGTGGTGAAAGGCCAGAAACTGCTCACCCTCGAAGCGATGAAGATGGAGCATAGCCTCACCGCGCCGTTCGACGGGGTGGTGGCGGAGCTGAACGCGGCCTCCGGCGCGCAAGTGCAGGTGGAGGCGCTGTTGGTACGAATATCGGCAGTGGAGGAATAGAGCTAGGCGCTCCCCTTCAGGGAGGGGTTGGGGTGGGGACGTGTCGGCGATAGATTGTTTGCCATGAC
>JAAUPH010000082.1 GCA_012035435.1 Sphingopyxis sp.
AAGTCTCGCTGCCCTCCCCTGAAGGGGAGGGCGAAACAAACTACGGTTATGGGTTGCCCCGCAATGCAACCTGGTCTGGGCTACCTGAAACGGGCTCTTAACAAACAAAGGAAGTCATAATGCGTCATAAATCCGGTGGTCGTAAACTGCAGCGCACAAGCGCGCATCGTACCGCGCTGTTCCGCAATATGTCGGCATCGCTTATCAAGCATGAGCAGATCACGACGACGCTCGCCAAGGCCAAGGAACTGCGCCCTTACGTCGAAAAGCTGCTTACTCTCGCCAAGCGCGGTGGGCTCGCTAATCGCCGTCTGGCCATGAGCCGGTTGATGGACGACACGCAGCTGACCAAGCTGTTCGACGTTCTCGCCCCGCGCTACGCCGACCGCGCCGGTGGCTACACCCGCGTCATCAAGGCCGGTATCCGCGCTTCGGATGCTGCGCCAATGGCGATCATCGAATTCGTCGACCGCGACGTCGATGCCAAGGGCAAGGATTCGGGCCCGGTAATGACGGAAGAATTTGAAGAAGCGTAGGTCGCTCTCACAGCATAGATAAAGGGGCCGGAAGCAATCGCTTCTGGCCCCTTTCTTGTCTGCAATGTTGGGGGGGAGCTGACTGTCCGGATTTGAACGCATCGCTCGATATGTCTCCGTTCATTCAGATGTCATTGCCGTTCAATCGAATGGCAGAAATGCTGCATGCAGTTGCCCGATCAACATTACAATCTGGTGCAACGAACCGTAGTGGCGCGGCGTTAGTGGAGGACGTTGCTGGCAGCGACGATCAGCTTTCCATCGTGTTGCGGTTGCAGCAAAAACTTCGGTGTCGCGGGCACTCTCCAATCCCCAATTTGCATACAAAATGGTATTTGCATCGCAAGCAATCGGAAGTCGCCCGCCGATCGTGGTATCATGACTAAATGTCGGCGCAAAAGCGAAGACGCCCGCAAATTGCCCCTGAGCCCTCGTTGCTAAATCGAGGGCATACAGGCCGGACAGGGAGTGCCCCAGAATGTAGCGCCGCTTACCGCTCACCTGATGCCCTTCAATAAACGGCATTAATTCGCGCATCAAGAATGTGTCGAACGCGCTCGAGCGGCCAACTATCCGAGGTCGCCAATATGTTGGCGCACTCGTAGCCGGTCGAAAATCGCGATCGCGATTAGCATTGGAATATACAGCAACAATCTTAGGGGGTTCCTCACCTTGCAAGACAGTGGCGACCGAAAACACTACAGCCGGTACAAGACTATTCCTGAGAGTGGAGCCGTCGAGCGAGTAGATTATCCGACCCTCAGAATACTGATTGAAGACGCGGTAGGTTCGAGTCTCTTGCAGGGCGACAGATTCAATCGTGCGGACCAGACTGGTCGACCATTGCCAAGCGGACAGCAAGCCCACCATCAGCAATATTCCAAGGACGAGCCGCGCCAACCAGCGGAAAATTAACCTCTGCATTCACCGACCATTCGTGGGGATTCTCCGTTTTCTCGAAGAAACGCAAGAAGCATGAACGTCTCTGCGTTCACTTTCGGCGCAATGTCAGCTTTCATCCTGTCGAATGCTAGGGGCTAAGGTCCGTAAACTTGTCGTAATCGGACATCACAATTGCGCGGCCGCAACCGCCCCTACTCCCCCTGCCGCAATCCGTGCTCCACGATGCGTGTCATCACCGCGTCGCGCACCGATGGCGTGACGAACTTTCCGATTTCGCCGCCAAAGATCGCGATTTCCTTGACCAGCCGGGAGGCGATGGGTTGCAGGGAGACGTCGGCCATCAGGAAGACCGTTTCGACGCGGTCGTTCAGTTGCTGGTTCATTCCGGCCATTTGATATTCATACTCAAAATCGGCGACCGCGCGCAGGCCGCGGATGATGACGCCTGCGCCTTCGCGGTCGGCGAAGTCCATCAGCAGCGAGTTGAACCCCGTGACCTCGATATTGCCGCCAATTGCGGCCACCTCGGCGCGAACCATGGCGAGGCGTTCGTCATCGTTGAACATCGGCGATTTGGCGATATTGGTGGTGACCCCGACGACCAGCTTGTCGACCAGCTTTGCCCCGCGCCGGATGATGTCGATATGGCCCAGCGTGATAGGGTCAAAGGTGCCGGGATAAACGCCAATCCGCATCAATGGTCCCTCTCAACAACATAGTGGGCGATGGCGCGGAGCAGGTCTGCTTCCTCACCAAAGTTGCCCAGATGCGCGATAGCCTGTCCCATCAGCAGTTCGGCCTGCGCCTTGGCGCGGTCGATGCCCATCAGCGTGACAAAGGTCTCCTTGCCCGCCGCGTCATCCTTATGCAGCGCCTTGCCCGCCAGCGCCTCGTCGCCTTCGACATCCATGATGTCGTCGGCGATTTGAAAGGCGAGGCCGATATCGCGCGCATAGGCCATCAGCGCGCGGCGGCCCTCGGGCGGGACGCGGCCCAGGATCGCGCCCGCCTCGACCGAAAAGGCGATGAGCGCACCGGTCTTGAGCTGTTGCAGGCGGCTGACGGTGGCGAGGTCGAAATTCGCGCTTTCCGCCGCCAGGTCCATCATCTGACCGCCCGCCATGCCCGCTGGTCCCGCCGCGCGCGACAGTTCCAGCAGCAATTCGCTGCGCACGAACGGGTCGGGGTGAAATTCGGCGTCAGCGAGCCATTCGAACGCGAGCGCATGGAGCGAATCGCCCGCCAGCACCGCCGTCGCCTCGTCAAACGCCTTGTGAACCGTGGGTTTGCCGCGGCGCAGATCGTCATCGTCCATGCACGGCAGATCATCGTGGATCAGCGAATAAACATGCATCGCCTCCACCGCCGCACCGACGGCGAGCGACAGATTGCGGTCAACGCGGAAGATATCGGCGGACGCGCGCACCAGCAGCGGGCGCAGCCGCTTGCCGCCGCCGATCGCGGCATGACGCATCGCTTCATACAGCTTGGCGCGCGGATCGTCCGGAACTGCCAGCCGCTGGTCAAAGAAACGGTCGATCGCTTCGGCGACATCGGCCAGCGCTTCAGCAAGCATATCCGGCGCCGCTACGTCGGTCGCAGTCATCAGGCGTCGCCGAAGGGCATGGTGCCCGCGGGCTTGCCATCGGCGCCCACGCTGACCTGTTCGACGCGCAGCTCGGCCGCCTTGAGCCGTGCCTCGCAATGCTGGCGCAGCGCTTGCCCGCGTTCATAAAGCGTCACCGATTCTTCCAGATTGACATCACCGCCTTCGAGCCGGCGGACGATGGTTTCAAGCTCGGCCATCGCCGCCTCGAAACTCAGATCGGCGGCGGGCGGCGTGGCGGTGGAAGCGGGATCGGACATGCGCCTGCTTTGACCGCAGCAAGGCCGCGCGTCAAGCTTGACGTTGCTTCGAACGCGATTAGGCTGCGCCGATGTTCATCGGTCATTGGGCGCCCGCGCTGGTCGCCGCAGCTCATCCCAAAGCGCCCAGCCTTGGCACCTTGTTCATCGCGGGGCAGCTGGTCGACTGGGCCTTTTTCGCCTTTGTGCTGACCGATATCGAGCATCTGCGGCTGGCCCCGGGGATCAGCGTCATGAACCCGATGGACCTGTATCATATGCCCTACACGCATAGTCTGGCGGGATCACTGGTTTTTGGCGCGGGGTTTGCCGCGCTGATCTGGCTGGTCACGCGGCGTCGCACGGCGGCGCTGATCGGCGGGGCAGTGGTCGTGTCGCACTGGTTCACCGATTGGCTGGTCCATATCCCCGACCTGACGCTGTGGGGCAGTGCGCCCAAGCTGGGGCTGAGTCTGTGGAACTATCCGGCGATTGCGATGCCGCTGGAACTGGGGATCACCGTTCTGGCCTTTTATGTGCTGATCCGCGCGCGGCGGCCCGCACGTCTCCGCTCGCTGGTGCCGTTCGGGATATTGGCGGTGGTGATGCTGTCGGTGCAGGCGATCAACTGGTTCGGCCCCCAACCGACCGAGCCCGATCTGACCGCGGCGGTCGTTGTGTTTGGCACCTATGGCATTATCAGCATGATCGCCGAATGGGTGGACCGCCGTCTGCCGCGCACCAAGAAAGGTTTCGCATGATCCCGCAGTATCTCACCGCCTATGTCCTGACTGCAATCCTGTTCGGCATCCTCGATGCCGTCTGGTTGGGGAAGATGGTGCCCGCCGTCTATCGCCCCGAAATCGGCGAGGTGTTGATGCGCGGCTGGCGGCCGGTGCCGGCGCTCATCTTCTATGCGCTCTATATGCTGGGTATCCAGATTTTTGCGGTGGCCCCGGCGCTCGCGGCGGGCAAATGGCAGGTTGCGGCGCAGTGGGGGGCGCTGTTCGGATTCTTTTGCTATATGACCTATGACCTTACCAACTATGCCACGCTGAAAGTGTGGAGCCTGAAGGTGACGCTCATGGACATGGCATGGGGGACGATTGCCACGGCGTCAGCGGCGGCAGCGGCGGCAGGGCTGACGCTGATAATTTCCAGAAGTAGGGACAGTCCCTATTTATTCTTGTTCATCTTTGGTGGGCGTCCCCTTTTTGGTGCCGATCCGCCTTCACTTATTTGGCCAGTCCTGAGTGCCGCCTCGATCCAGTCTCCACCGTCTGCCGCCTCAAGTCCATGACGAAGCATGGCCGCCCAATCGCGGATGTGCTGACCGATGGCAGCCACATCGGTCAGCCCATCGCTTTTTCCACTGATATGCGCGCGGGCGCTAGACCAGCGCCATAGCCCGGCATCGACAACCAGCCCGGCAGCGACCGGGTTGTTTTCCACATATCGGGTCGCCGTCATCAGATGGGCATCGGTCATCGGATAACTGGCGTACCGCCCCTGAAAGAGATGTCCGCTAGCGCCCTGCCGCCGGTTGATGCGTTGGGCATAGCGCGTGTGCACCGACGCAAGTACGGCGCGCAAGTCATCCTGCGACTGCGGGATGAGAATGAGATGGATATGATTGGTCATCAGGCACCAGGCCAGACACCGAACGCGGCGTTCCTCACATGCCGCAGCAAGGTGGCGAAGATAGTATATCCGGTCGGCGTCAGAGAAAAATATGTCCTGCTGCCGGTTGCCGCGTTGAACGATGTGATGGGCGACTCCTGGCACAATCTGGCGAGCAATTCGCGGCACGGCAGCACTTCCGAAAAATAGGGACAGTTCCTATTTTTTGGCAGTGAATTGGCCCCCGCGCAAGATGAACGGAAAAAAATAGGGACTGTCCCTATTTTTCTTCTACTGTCGTTCTGGCGTTTGCCCCGCTAAGGGCGCTGGCATGTCTGCGATCACGCCCGAAATCGTCGCCGAGCACGGCCTGTCCTCCGAAGAATATGACCGCGTCCTTGGCGCGCTCGGGCGCGAGCCCAATCTGGTCGAGCTTGGCATATTTTCGGTCATGTGGTCCGAGCACTGCAGTTACAAAAGCTCACGTATCCATTTGAAGAAACTGCCGACCGAGGCGCCGTGGGTGATTTGCGGCCCCGGCGAAAATGCGGGCGTGATCGACATTGGCGATGGACAGGCCGCGATCTTCAAAATGGAATCGCACAACCACCCGTCCTATATCGAACCCTATCAGGGCGCGGCGACGGGCGTGGGCGGCATTTTGCGCGACGTGTTCACCATGGGCGCGCGGCCGGTGGCGAACCTCAACGCGCCTGCGCTTTGGCCGGCCCGATCATCCCAAGATGCGCCATTTGATCGGCGGCGTGGTGCGCGGCATCGGCGGTTATGGCAATTGCGTGGGCGTGCCGACGGTGGGCGGTGAGGTGAATTTCCACCCGGCCTATGACGGCAACATTCTGGTCAACGCGATGACTGTCGGCGTCGCTGATACCGCCAAGATTTTTTACTCAGCCGCCAGCGGCGTCGGCAATCCGATCGTCTATGTCGGCAGCAAGACCGGGCGCGACGGTATTCATGGTGCAACCATGGCGTCGGCGGACTTTGGTGAGGATAGCGAGGAAAAGCGCCCGACGGTGCAGGTCGGCGATCCCTTTACCGAGAAATTGCTGATCGAGGCCTGCCTTGAGCTGATGGCGTCGGATGCGATCGTCGCGATTCAGGATATGGGCGCGGCGGGCCTCACCAGTTCGTCGGTCGAAATGGCGTCGAAGGGCGGCGTTGGCCTGCACCTGAAAATGGACGACGTGCCGCAGCGCGAGACGGGCATGACGGCGTATGAGATGATGTTGTCCGAATCGCAGGAACGCATGCTGATGGTGCTGAAACCCGGCAAGGAGGCGTTTGCCGAAGCGATTTTCCGCAAATGGGAACTGGATTTCGCGGTCATCGGCCATGTCACCGATACCGGCCGCATGGTGCTGGAACATCATGGCGAGATTGTCTGCGACATCCCACTCGCTCCGCTGGCCGACGATGCGCCGCTGTATGACCGGCCGCATGTGCCGACGCCCCAGCGCGCCGAACTGACCGATGTGCCCGAAAGCAGCGACCCCGCGGCCGATTTGCTTAAACTCATGGCTCGCCCGATATCGCATCACGGCGGTGGATTTGGGAACAATATGACAGCCAAGTCGGCGGCGACACGGTTGCGCTGTCGGGCGGCGATGCTGCGGTGGTGCGCGTGCATGGCCATGACAAGGCGCTGGCCATGACGACCGACTGCACCCCGCGCTATTGCTTTGCCGACCCGGTCGAGGGCGGGAAGCAGGCGATTGCCGAGGCATGGCGCAACCTGACTGCGGTGGGTGCGACACCGCTGGCGGTCACCAACTGCCTGAACTTCGCCAATCCGCAGCGGCCCGAGATTATGGGCCAGATTGTCGGCTGCCTCGACGGTATGGGGCAAGCGTGCCGCGCGCTCGATTTCCCGATCGTATCGGGCAATGTCAGCCTGTATAACGAAAGCAAGGCCACCGGGGGCGGCAGCGCGATCCTGCCGACGCCGGCGATCGGCGGCGTCGGCATCATGCCCGATTGGCGGCAGGCGATGACGATTGCGTTCAAGCGCACTGGTGACATCGTACTCGCGGTCGGCGAGCGCGGCGGGCATCTCGGCCAGTCGTTGTGGCTGCGCGAAATCGAGGGCCGCGAAGATGGCCCGCCGCCGCCGGTTGACCTCAACGCCGAGCGCCGCACCGGCGACTTCATCCGTCACGCCATCCGCCAGGGGTGGATCACCGCATGCCATGATGTGTCCGATGGCGGGGTTGCCGTGGCGCTCACCGAAATGGCCCTCGCGGGCGACATTGGCGTGATAGTCAATGAAGAGCAGCCGTTCGGCGTTGCGGGCAGTCTGTTTGGCGAAGATCAGGGGCTGTATCTGGTGACGGTGAATGACGGCTGCCTCGCCGATTTCATGGCCGAGGCGCACCGCGTCGATGTGCCGGTCGATCCCATGGGCCGCACGATCAAAAGCCGCATCATCTTTGAACTACCCGAAGGCGATTTTGCCGTCAGTTTGGACGATTTGCGGAGCGCGCATGAGGGGTTTTTTCCCGCCCTCATGGACGGCTGATCAGCGCGCGCGCCAGCTCCACCGGGGCAGCGGCCGCCTCCGCCGCCTTCTGACCCAGCAGGTCAAAGGGATCGATTCCGGCGGCGCGCATCCGGCGGTGCGCTGTCTGGTACGCCGCAGGCTGACCAATCCCCAGCCGCGCCCGCGCTGCGTCGAGCGGTTCGGCGAGCAGCGCAACGATATCCTGGTTGGCGATGCTCAGCGCGATCTTGCCTAGCCGCTGGCCTTCGCGCACCGCGGCATAGATGCCGAAATCGCCGACCTGTTTTTTAAGCTCGCGCGCGCCTGCCCACGCGATGAACAACACGCCCCAGCCGGGCGTCTGGCTGTAGGAAAAGGCCAGCACGCACTGCTCGCCCAGCGCATCGCGTCCATAGCCGGTCAGCACATGGAACAGGTCATGCGTATCCCGCAGCCGATTGCCATACATCTCAAGCTGGTCATCATATTGGGCCTGGCCCACTCGGAACTTGGCATATTCGTCGACCAGGCCCTGCGCCGTCAGCCCTTCGCGTTCCATGAAATCGGCATAGGCATGCGCCACGCTGCCCACCGGCAGTTTGCGCAATGCGGCATGATCGTCGAGGATTGCGGGCAGATATTGGTTGGTCGTCGCGACGTCCTGTCCGACCGGCGTGGCAAAGAAAGCCTCGGCTCGCTTGGCAAAACGCGTGTCGCGCAGCGCCTCGATAATGTGGAACACCTGTTCGGTGTCTTCCTTGTCCGCCATCAGCTTGCGGAAATGGCCCCATGCTTTCAGCGGACGAAAGCCGTCATCGACGCGGTCGGGGTGGGCAAGCGGAAAATTGGTCATCACAGAGTTCCTGATTCGGCCGGTCAGCAGCTTATCAACATTGATGTTAATAAGCTGCTTCGCGATTCTTGGCAAGATGGACTGCAACCGGCTCAGCGGGGGAACTACCCCATCCCAGCGCAGCGCCGACATTCGCTTTGTCGGGTTGGCGGGGATTTGTTCCGCAGCGCTTGAAGAGCGGTTCAGCGCCTCAACGGCTCTCCCAACCCGACCGAGCCTGGAACAAGTGATCCCTATTCGCGTTGGCAAACATCGTCCTGTTCGGAGTTTGCCCATGAACCGCATTTCCCTTGTCGCGGTCGCGCTGCTGGTCACAGCTTGCGGCACCGCACCTGCCAGCGACAGTGACGCCCGGCCACCGATGCCGCCGCCCCGCCACCCGCCCCGCCGTCCGCCGAAGTCGTAG
>JAAUPH010000083.1 GCA_012035435.1 Sphingopyxis sp.
CAGGCGTGGCTCCAACTCATGATCCGGCGAGGCGCGCGCTGCCAGCCCTACGTTCGCGGTGCGGTCGAGCCGTACCCGGACGAGAAAATTATGGCGCCTCGATCGGGTGGTGGCGGCGCTGTACCAGCCCCTCAAGGAGGCGCTCTGATGAAGGCGCTGATCCTGGCGCCCGCGCTCAAGACCAGCGACTACCTCACGATCCTCACCGACCTGGCGCCCGAGCTGAAATCCGCCGCGCCGGGCGCGGTGATGACTATCTGGTGTGGCGGTTCTCCGCCATCACGGCCGTCGATTTAGCCACTGAAGCCGCGCGCATGATTGACGGCCCAGCGGGCGCGGCGCTCGCACATTCGGGGATGATGGTGGCCCTGGTGGGCCCTGACGGACGCATCCGGTCCGCCAATATCGGCTTCGCCCTGCGAGCGCTCGGCGGCGAGACGGCGGTCAGCGCTGCCGGGCGCGATGTGGCGCGGTTGCTGCGCATCGACGATGCCGGAACCATTTATTTCGAGGCCGAAGGCGAGCGTGCCACCCCGGTGCGACTGGTTCAGGTGCCGCTTGCGGCGGCAGATGCGGCGTCACCGGTGCTGCTCCTGTTGCTCGATGAGGAAGGGCGGACGGTCGAAAAAGGCGCGGCGCAGGGTTATATCGAAACCCTATTGTCGCTGCTTCCGTTCGGTCTTGGCATGGTCGACCGCGACGGCCGGTTCCTGTTCGTCAACCGCGCTTTTTGCCGCGCGGCAGGATTGCCGCAAGGAAAAGTGCCGCGCTATCCCGGCGATATCGTCGTGACCGAGGATAAGGGGCCATTGGCGGACATGATTCGCCGCCACAGCGTCGGGCAACAGGCCGGTGGCGACATGTCGGTGCGGCTCGCTGCGCAACCCGACGAACCGGTATCGCTGCGCATCGCGGGGGTGCGAGGGCTGGGCGAGGCGACGGTGCTGCTATCGCTGCGCGACAGCAGCGAGGAATCAAAGCTCAAGCGTCAAGTCGCGCAGGCCACGAAGATGCAGGCGGTGGGCCAGCTCGCGGGCGGCGTTGCGCATGACTTTAACAATATTCTGACCGCGATCCTCGGTTGTTGCGACCTGATGCTGATGCGGCACACGCCGGGCGACGGCGATTATGACGATATTCAGCAGATCCGCAGCAATGCCAACCGCGCTGCCAGCCTGACGCGGCAATTGCTCGCGTTTTCGCGGCAACAGACGCTGCGGCCGCAAATCTTGCAGCTGCCTGATGTGATTTCGGAGGTGTCACATCTGCTCAAGCGGCTGATCGGTGAACCGGTGACATTGTCGGTGCGGCATGGACGTGGGCTCGGCGCGGTGCGCGCGGACCCGGGCCAGCTGGAACAGGTGATCGTCAATCTGGCCGTCAACGCGCGCGACGCAATGCCAAATGGCGGGACGTTGACGATCGAGACTTTTCCGGTGTCCGCTGCCGAAGTGCGCGCACTGGGCGGTGAGATTATGCCGCCCGCCGATTATAGCGCACTGCGCGTGTCGGACACCGGGGCCGGTATTCCTGCTGATGTTCTGCCCAAGATTTTTGAACCCTTTTTCACCACCAAAGAGGTGGGGAAGGGAACCGGCCTTGGGCTGTCGACCGTCTATGGGATTATCAAACAGTCGGCGGGCTATATCTTTGCCGACACGGCCGCGGGCAAGGGGTCGAGCTTCACCGTTTATCTACCCGTCCACCGCGACGCCGCCGGCAAGATTGCGGCGCCGGTCGCTGCGCCGCCCAAGCAAAAGCGTGACGAATGGGGGACCGGCACAATATTGCTGGTGGAGGATGAAGATATGGTCCGCGCCGTGGCCGAACGCGCGCTGGTCCGCGCCGGTTATACGGTGATCACCGCGACGCAGGGTGAGGAGGGGCTTGAGCGCTATGCCGCGAGCGAGGCGATCGATCTGGTCGTCTCTGACGTGGTCATGCCGACGATGGACGGGCCGAGCATGGTAAGGCAGCTGCGTGAAAAACGCCCGCTGCTCCCGGTACTGTTTATGTCGGGCTATGCCGAGGAGCAATTGCGCCAGTCGATCGGCATCGCCGACGTCGATTTTCTGCCCAAACCCTTTTCGGTCGCGCAGCTGACCGATGCGGTTGCGGATGCGCTGGCCAAGGCGGGCGGGGCCATGATTGATGGCTGAGACGGATCATTTCGGAAAATTTTGCTGGTCGAGGATGACGCGATGATCGCGCTGCTCGTCGCCGACCAGTGCGACGCGCTGGGGCATGGTGAACCCGTTCATGCCGCGAGCATCGACGCGGCATTGGCCGAAGTGGCCAAGGGCGGCATCGCGGCGGCGCTGCTCGACGTGCATCTGGGTGATGACCCGGTGTGGCCCGTGGCCGATGCGCTGGTCGCGGCGGCCGTGCCTTTTGTGCTCATGACCGGCGGCGGGGGAACGGTACCAGCCGCCCATGTGCATGTGCCTACGCTCACCAAGCCCTTTCGCATCGCCCAGCTCGATTCGGTGCTGTCGCGGATGATGGCGCGGTGAAAGCCCGGAAAAGCTGATAAGTTCCCCTCTTGTTCTTTAAGAACAAATCCGATACACCGTTCATCATTGTGATGCCGCGCATCAGCGGTTAGGGACGGAAGGGAACGGTTATGGCCGGTCAATTGTCACTTGTCGAAACGGGAAAGTCAGCCGCAAACATGGATAGACAAAAAGCGCTCGAAGCCGCGCTCGCACAGATCGACCGCGCCTTTGGCAAGGGTTCGGTGATGAAGCTGGGCCAAAAGGAAACGATGCAGGTTGAGGCCATCTCGACCGGCTCGCTGGGCCTCGACATCGCGCTCGGCGTCGGCGGTTTGCCGCGCGGCCGGGTGATCGAAATTTATGGCCCCGAAAGCTCGGGCAAAACCACCCTCGCGCTCCATGCCATTGCGGAGGCGCAGAAGACCGGCGGCACCGCGGCTTTCGTCGATGCCGAACATGCGCTCGATCCCGTCTATGCGCGCAAGCTGGGCGTCAATATCGACGAATTGATCGTGTCGCAGCCTGACACCGGCGAACAGGCGCTCGAGATTGTTGATACGCTGGTGCGGTCGAACGCGATCGACATTCTGGTCGTCGACTCGGTTGCGGCGCTGGTTCCGCGTGCCGAAATTGAGGGCGAGATGGGCGACAGTCATGTCGGCTTGCAGGCGCGATTGATGTCGCAGTCGCTGCGCAAGCTGACCGGCTCGATCAGCCGCTCGCGCTGCATGGTGATTTTCATCAACCAGCTGCGCATGAAAATCGGCGTGATGTATGGCAACCCCGAAACCACGACCGGTGGCAATGCACTGAAATTCTATGCGAGCGTCCGCCTCGACATTCGCCGCACCGGCCAGATCAAGGATCGTGAGGAAATTGTCGGCAACGCAACGCGGGTAAAGGTCGTCAAGAACAAGGTCGCGCCCCCGTTCAAACAGGTCGAATTCGACATCATGTACGGTCAGGGCATTTCCAAAATTGGTGAGATTCTGGACCTTGGCGTGAAGGCTGGCATCGTCGAAAAATCGGGTGCCTGGTTCAGCTATGACTCGATCCGCATCGGCCAAGGGCGTGAGAATTCGAAGACCTTCCTCAAGGACAACCCGGAATTGATGGAAAAAATCGAAGCCGCCATCCGCACGCGCACCGAACAGGTCGCCGAAGAGATGATGGCCGGGCCTGACGACGACGGCGACGACGATATGTAAAGCCGGGGCTGCGCGGCGTTGCCCCTCGCGCCGCGCCCTCGTGCGCCGTCATTGTGGGTCTGGTTACGGCCAGGTTCGCAATGGCGGTTTTCTTTTGAAGTGCTTCGGCTAGGGTCACCCCATGCCTGCGATCCGCCTGTTTGGCCTGCCCACCGATATCAACAGCTCGTTCGAACGCGGTGCTGCCGCCGGCCCGGCGGCGATCCGCGCGGCGCTCTGGAGCGAACGCGGCAATCTTGCCTGCGAAGCGGGGCTGGAGATCGGCAGCGACATCGCGCTGGTTGACGATGGCGACCTTACGCTCACCGAAGATGTGGTCGCTGACGACGCGGTCATCGCGCGCCATGTCGCGCTGGTGCACGCCTCGGGCGAGATCCCGCTGGCGCTCGGCGGCGATCATGCTGTCACCTTTCCGCTCGTCGCCGCAGTGGCGGCACGGCACGGCCCGGTCAATATCCTCCATTTCGATGCCCATCCCGATCTTTATGACGACTTCGAGGGCAATCCGCGCAGTCACGCCTCGCCCTTTGCGCGGATCATGGAGGGCGGTCATGCCGCCCGGCTCGTTCAGGTCGGTGTTCGCACGCTGACCCGCCATTGCCGCGAACAGGCCGGGCGCTTCGGGGTCGAGATCATCCCGATGGCCGATTTTACGCCCGCGCTGGTTCCGACGCTCGAAGGTCCGATTTACATCAGCATCGATCTGGATGGCATTGACCCTAGCGAGGCGCCCGGTGTTGCCCATCCCGAACCCGGCGGCCTGAGGGTCCGCGAACTGCTCGCCATACTGCGCGCCCAGCAGGCCGCGATCGTGGGTGCCGATGTCGTCGAACTCAACCCGCGGCGTGATCGCGGCGATGTCACCGCCATTCTCGCCGCCAAACTGGTGCGCGAGCTTGCCTTTCTGATCCACCGCAACAATCGACCATTGGGAGAAGCCGCATGACGCTGATCGTCCACCACCTTAACAACAGCCGCTCGCAGCGCATTTTGTGGCTGCTTGAGGAGCTTGGCGCGGACTATGACATTCGCCATCATCAGCGCGACGCGGTGACCAACATGGCACCGCCCGAATTGCTCGCCATCCATCCGCTCGGCAAGTCACCGGTGATCGAAGATGCTGGCCGCACCATTTGCGAATCGGGCGCGATCGTTGAATATCTGTGCGAGCGTCACGGCGGCGCGCATCTGGTTCCCGTGCGCGGCACCGACGATCATGTCCGTTACACCGAACTCATGCATTTTGCGGAGGGGTCGGCGATGACGCCGATCCTGCTCTCGCTGTACACCAGCCGCCTGGGTGATGCAGCCGCTCCGCTCAAGCCGCGCATCGAAGAGCAGCTCGAAAGCCATTTCGCTTTCATGGAAAGCCAGCTTGGTGACAATGGTTTCTGGGTCGGCGACAGCCTCAGCGGCGCCGACATCATGCTCAGCTTCCCAGCGGAGGTTGCGGTGATGCAGGGCCGGGCGGCGGACAAACCCAAACTCACTGCCTTCGTGCAATGGCTCCATGCCCATCCGGCGTGGCAACGGGCGCGGGAAAAGGGCGGGGCTTACTACGGATTTTAGATGGTCTGTGTTCGTCGCTGTGCAGTCGTCGCAGCGCTTGTCGGATGTAAAATCTTACATTAACCAGCGCGTGTCGCGATCTTGCGACAGTGGGGGAAGTTATAGTGAGAAAACTATGTGCTAGCGTCGCGATCGCGGCGCTGATGACGTCGGCCTTGTCCGCGCAGGATGCAGCCACTGCGGCTGCACCGGAAGTGGCAGCACCGGTTGCAACTGCAGCGGTTGCTCAGGATATCGTCTTGAACGCTGGAACACCGATCGCGCTTGCCGTGGCCGAAGAGGTGAACAGCAGCACGCACCGTGAAGGCGATATGTTCAAGCTGACCGTACTCAATGATATCATGGTCGGCGGCGTCACCGTCATTCCGCGGGGTACGCCCGCCTTTGGCGAAATCACCTGGCGGACGGGCAAGGGTGCATTCGGCAAGTCGGGCAAGATCGAATTCCGGCTCAGCCATCTCGAGCTGCGCGGCCAACAAGTCCCGCTGACGGGGGAGTTCCGTCAGGAGGGCGAGGGCAACACCGTAGCCACGGGCGTCGGCGTGATCGCCATCGGCGTGTTTGCAGGATTTATCACTGGCAAGCGCGCGCGCCTGCCGATCGGGCGCGAATTGATGGCGCAGCTGGGCCCCGATCTGCCCTTCTCGGCCAGCGGTCAGTTGTTGGCCTCCTATAATGGCGCCACATCGATGGCGAGCGCGGCTTCGAAAAGCCCGCTTGGCCAGTGCAAGGTCGCGGCCGCGGGCATCAGCAATGAAAAGAAGCGCAAGTCGGCGCTCGAGGATTGCTACAAAGAACGTATGGAGTAACCCAGCCTGGCGGGGGAGGGGGGCGTTTTTCCGCCACCCTCGCCCCCGCCACTGCATCGTCAGCGCAGGCCAATGGCATTTGTCCGTAATACCCCGCTTGTCGCGCCGCGGCAAAGCGCCTAATTCGGCGGCACTATGACCTCAACAAACGATATCCGCCGCTCTTTCCTCGACCATTTTGCGTCTGCCGACCACCGTGTCGTCGCGTCGGCACCGCTGGTGCCGTACAACGACCCGACGCTGATGTTCGTCAACGCGGGCATGGTGCCGTTCAAAAATGTGTTTACGGGCCTCGAAAAGCGGGATTATTCGACCGCCGCTTCGTCGCAAAAATGCGTTCGCGCGGGCGGCAAGCATAATGATCTCGACAATGTCGGCTATACCGCGCGGCATCACACTTTCTTTGAAATGCTCGGCAATTTCAGCTTTGGCGATTATTTCAAGGAAGCTGCGATCCACCATGCGTGGAGCCTGATCAATGGCACCTGGGGCCTGCCTGCCGATCGGCTGACCGTCACCGTCTATCATACCGATGACGAAGCCGCCGCTCTGTGGCGCAAAATTGCGGGTCTGCCCGAAGAGCGGATTATCCGCATCGCGACGAGCGACAATTTCTGGTCGATGGGCGACACCGGCCCGTGCGGGCCGTGCAGCGAGATTTTCTTCGACCATGGCGACCATATCGCCGGCGGCCCGCCCGGATCGCCCGAAGAGGATGGCGACCGCTTTGTCGAGGTGTGGAACCTGGTGTTCATGCAATATGAACAGCTGGCGGGCGGCGAGCGCGTCGATCTGCCGCGCCCCAGCATCGACACGGGCATGGGGCTGGAGCGGATCGCCGCCGTCATGCAAGGCGTCCATGACAATTTCGACACTGACACGTTCAAGGCGCTGATTGGTGCGTCGGTCGAGATGACGGGCGTTGCGCCCGACGGCGCCGCACGCGCAAGCCACCGCGTGATTGCTGATCATTTGCGCGCGTCCAGCTTCCTGATCGCCGACGGCGTGCTGCCGTCGAACGAGGGTCGCGGCTATGTTCTGCGCCGGATCATGCGCCGCGCCATGCGCCACGCCCATCTGCTCGGCGCCAAGGACCCGCTGATGTACCGGCTGGTCCCAGCGCTCGTGCGCCAGATGGGCGACGCCTATCCGGAACTGTCGCGCGCGCAGGCACTCGTCACCGAAACGCTGAAGCTCGAGGAAACGCGCTTCCGCAAGACGCTTGAGAACGGTCTCAAATTGCTCGACGAGGCATCGGGCGGATTGAACGCGGGCGGCGTATTGTCAGGCGACGTCGCGTTCAAACTCTACGATACTTTCGGCTTCCCGCTTGACCTGACCCAGGACGCCCTGCGCGAGAAGCTGAAGAGTCTGGAATACCGTGTGCTGATGGCCCACGACCCGGCCCGCGCGGAGCAGCGGTATCGCACGCAACTGGCAGGGAACGAATTTTCCTGGCCGACCGCGATCGTGACCGCGCGCGTCTCATCGTCGGTTACGCGCCCGCCGCGCCGTTTTCGCTGCAGGCCCGGCTCGACGTGAACAGCGACGACTATCCCCACTCGCCATACGGCGTCATCGACGCGGAAAGCTGGTCCCTGGGCCTGGATTTCGCGTACATGCTGGACGAGGATTTCACCGCCGCCACCGGGGATGGAATCGAGCCCGGCCTTCACCAGCTCCTGAATCACCGTGCGCGCATCCATGCGGTACAGCGTCGCCCAGAAGTCCACTTCAGACGGCGAGAAGCCGTGCACGTGGATGTCGAACGACTTCATGAACTTCAGCATGTCGATGCCAACGACGTATACGTCACTCATCGGAATCTCCTCGTGCGCGCCTGTTGTTAGGCGCGCGCCTGGAAGAAATAAGAAATGTAGGAGTTGCCTTCGCGATCCTTGCGGCCGAGCGCGTCCTTGTAGACGACGTCGACCGGCATCCCGAACTTGATCTTCTCCGGGTTCGGATCGATCCCGATCAGGTTGCCCTTCACCGTGCCGCCGCCGTCGAGGTCGACGACCGCGGAGATGTACGGCACCTGAACGCCGGGGAAGGAGCGCGTCACGATCGAGAAGACGTAGAGCTTGCCGGTGTTGGCGAGCTTCGTCGGCGCGATCTTGCCGCGCGCGCCGCACTTCGAGCACACCTCGCGAGCGCCGAGGAAGATCGCGCCAGCATTGCGCACCTTGGCCGCCAAGGCATCCGGATCCCGGGTGGCGATCTCCAGGTGCTCCGCCGCGATGCGGTCGGCGAGGCTCAACTGCTGCGCCCGGCTGCGGACGGCATTCCAGCCCGTCAGCCGATGCCCGATGACAATTTCGCGGGTTAAGCCGAAATCCGTTGGATTGATGGATTCATACGTTTCTGGGTCTGCCAACACAGCTTTCGCATGAATGCCCGCTTTATGAATGAAGGCGCTGGAACCGGTGATATAATTATTGAAGGGAATTTCAATCTGGCAGGTATCGGCAATCACTTGGTCTAAAATCGGTAGCATCGGCAAGTTGTATTTGGCGACATACGATTTTTTATTGTGTATAAGCGGGCA
>JAAUPH010000084.1 GCA_012035435.1 Sphingopyxis sp.
TGCGCGGTCCGCCAGCGCGCCGCGCAGATCGCTGGCGTGGGCAAGGTGCATGTCGCCGACCATGCTGCCTTTGCCGCCAATCTGCCCGAAAATGTGGCGCCTGTGATCGCCGAACTGATGGGTCATCACGACGCGTTCGTCGCTCCGGCAACGACGACGGGCAAGAATATCGCACCGCGCGTCGCTGCGCTGCTCGATGTGATGCAGATTTCCGAAATTCTGTCGGTCGAAGGTCCCAAAAGCTTTACCCGCCCGATTTATGCGGGCAATGCCATCGCGACGGTGGAATCGACCGATGCCAAGCTGGTGCTGACCGTGCGCGGCACGGCTTTTGAAAAAGCAGCTTCAACTGGCGGGTCAGCAGTGATCGAAGCCGTCAGCGCAGGCGGCGATGCCGGTGTGTCGAGCTTTGTCGGCAGCGAAATCGCCAAGTCCGAGCGCCCCGAACTCACCTCGGCCAAGATCATCGTATCGGGCGGTCGCGCCCTGGGTTCGAGCGAGAAGTATCAAGAAGTCATCGTCCCGCTCGCCGATAAACTCGGCGCCGCGCTCGGCGCCAGCCGCGCCGCGGTTGATGCTGGCTATGTCCCCAACGACTATCAGGTCGGCCAAACCGGCAAGATCGTCGCCCCTGAAATCTATTTCGCCATCGGCATCTCGGGCGCCATCCAGCACCTTGCAGGGATGAAGGATTCAAAGATCATCGTCGCAATCAACAAGGATGAGGACGCGCCGATCTTCCAAGTCGCGGATTTGGGTCTGGTTGGCGATTTGTTCACGCTGGTGCCGGACTTAACGGGCAAGCTGTGATCGTCACATAAAGCGTTGAATTTACGAGAGGACGGCTCGCAAGGGCCGTCCTTTTTCGTTGGCACCTTCACGGCGATGCTATTTCCGTTATGCTTCGCGCCTGATCTTTCGGATGAGACCGCCGTGCCGCGTCCGCGTCGGTTTCAAATTTTTCATACTATCCGATGTCCGGCATGGAACTCCGAGCATGCCAGCGACTTTGCACATTATAATTGCGAGGCTTTACGGGTAGTGTCTCAGTCAAGGCCAAATCGGCGAGCGCGGTGCCAAAGCCCGATCGGTTGGGCACGCCGACGATCTCCGGTCCTCCGCTCTCGGTCCATCGAAGCGTCACTTGGCCACCTTCATGCGCGATAGCGATTTGTACTTTACCATCTGGGTCGGACAATGCGCCATATTTGACCGCGTTGGTTGCCAGCTCATGATAAAGCAGTGCCAAAGGCGTTGCGCCGCGATCATCGACCGCGAGATTATCGCCCGTAATGACAATGCGGCCCTTATCCATCGCCGGATAGGGGCTCAATATTTGCCGCAGCAGCATATGCAATGTCGCATCGCCCACCTCGGGCGCAGATTCAACGCTATGCGGACGCGCCAGGTCATGGGCGCGGCCCAGCGCTGCAATCCGCCGCGCCAGACTGCCCGCAAACTGCTTTGCTTCTGGCATGCGGCGGGCGGATAGCGTGATCAATCCGCCAATCACTGCAAAAATATTCTTGATGCGGTGGCTGAGTTCGCGGGACAGCAACTCGCTATATTCGGTCGCCAGCTTGGCATCATGAATGTCGGTGCAGGTGCCGATCCAGCGTGTGATCCGCCCATCCTCGTCACGGATCGGGTTGGCGCGGCCAATGGTCCAGCGATATTCGCCGGTGCGATGGCGGAGGCGATATTCAATCTCATAGGGCTCACCAGTGGTCAGACTATGTTGCCACCGTTCCAACGCGCGCGGTTGATCATCGGGATGGAACATGCCGTTCCACCCCGCGCCATCAGTTGATCCTTCGGGAACGCCGGTGAACTCATACCATCGTGCGTTATAATAATCATGAAATCCGTCGGGGAGCGTTGACCATACCATTTGCGGCATCGTGTCGGTAACAACCCGGAACAGCGTATCGTGTCTATTGGCGGCTTTGAGCGCGCCGTTAAGTTCCGCTTGCGATAACGCTTTGTTCACTGAACTTTCGACCTTTGCACAATATTATCGGTCGATGCCAACTCGGCGTGGCCGTACTTGTTCCCTGTGCAGAGACTTTGATTGGAACGAGCTCGGAATTTGCTTAATCTTTGGGCGGCGCGAAAGCCTTTTCAGGTCGCGTGCGCAGCGGTGCAAATCGCGCCTTTTCCGTGTCCGCCAATTTGCGCAATGCGGCGACGACATCCGGCGCACTCTGGTTGGCGGCGAAGCGTTCGCCAGGATCCTTGGCCATGTCAAACAGCGGCGTGTAACCAAAGGCGGCAAGCGGAACATCGAGCGTGCGATATTGATTGCGCAGCACCAGCTTCCACGCCTGCGTCCGGATGCCAGCAACATCTTCATTGTTGAACAGGACCAAATGATCATGCGGTGTCGGCGCGCCGCGGGTCAGCACCGGGCCGATATCGCGCCCGTCAATCTCAATGCCAGCGGGCAGCTTGGCCCCGGCCAGCGCGGCAATTGTCGGCAAGAGGTCGATGCCCATGGCAATGGCATTGCTGCTGCGCCCGCCCCGGATGCGGGCAGGATAGTGGGCGATGAAGGGAACGCGATACCCGCCGTCAAAGCCCGCGCCGCCCTTGCGCCCGTGGAGACCGCCGGGGTCGCCCTCAAACCAGGGGCCATTGTCGCTGGTCACGATGACGAGCGTGTCGCGATCGACGCCGTTCCGCTTCAACGCCGCCATGACAGCGCCAACGCTGGCATCGAATTCTTCGACGACATCGCCATAAGCATGAGCGGCGCTATGCCCCTTATGCTCGGCGTGAGGCGCAAGGGGAAGGTGCGGCGCGGTGTGCGCGACCATCAGGAAGAAGCGCTTGTCCTTAATCTGGTCGATGAACTTCACCGCGCCATCGGTGAATTCGCGGGTTAGCTGTGCGAAATTGACTGTGTCGCGCTTGATATAATCGACCCCCGCCGCGCGGTCGTCGTACATCGCCAGCGGTTTCATATCGTGACTATAGGGTAAGCCGAAATACTGGTCGAACCCATGGACGCGCGGCGGCCAGCTCGGCGCGACATGGCCCAAATGCCATTTGCCGATCAGCGCGCTGGTATAGCCCAAAGGCGCAAGCAATTCCGGAATCGTCACCTCTGACGGCGGCAAACCGCGAGTGTCGTTCGCTTGAATAACTTCATGCCCAAGTCCAGTGCGGATGGGGTAGCGGCCGGTCAGCAGCCCGGCGCGCGACGGCGTGCAGATGTTGGCGGCGGCGTAAAAGTCGGTAAGCCGCACCCCCTGCCGCGCCAGCCGGTCAATATGCGGGGTGCGGATGGCGTGCTGACCATAAGCGCCAAGGTCGCCATAGCCGAGGTCGTCGGCGAGGATGATGACGAAATTGGGTGGGCGGTCCCGGGCGTTCAGCGCCGACGGTATCGCCAGCAACAGTGCCAGCGCGGCAAGGATGCGAGCGATCATGCGTCCGCCAGCATTTTCTCGCTGATCTCCCAAAGCCGCTCCGCGCCGTCATCGTCGCACACATGCGGGTCCACCCCGGCATAGCGGGCCATCGGGCTGGACTTCTCGGTCGGTTCGGCGACTTCGCAATCCTCGCAATACACCCCGGGCTTACCGACCAGCAGCGGACTGGTGGCGGCCCACAGGCTGGTGGAGCAGCCCTGTTCGGGCGACTTGAACCCGCGCTTGGCAAGCTCCGATGGTTCCCCGCTGGGGTCGCGCCAGCCCAGCATGACTTGCTCGTCGAGCGGCAAATGGCGCTGCAGCGGAGTAAAAATGCCGCCGGGATGAACGCCAAAGGCATGCCCGCCCGATGGCGCCAGCCGCCGCGACAAAGCATTGGCGAACAGCGCGTTGGCCGACTTGGATTGGCCATAGGCCTGCCATTTGTCATAGGGCGCGGCGGTGAAGTGGGCATCGTTCCAGCGGATGCCGCTGACCTTGTGCCCCGTGGACGCCAGCGCCACAACGCGCGCGCCGCCTGTTCTGGTAAGCAGGTCCATCAGGCCCAGCGTAAGCGCCATATGCCCCAGATGATTGGTCGCAAACTGCGCTTCCCACCCGGGTCCAACGCGGGTTTCGGGGCAGGCCATTATCCCGGCATTGTTGATCAATATGTCGAGCCGGGGCAGGTCGGCCATGGCGTCGGCAAAGGCCTGGACGCTGGTGAGATTGCCCAGATCAAGCGCGGTGCTTTCTACCTGTCCGTCAATGCCCGCCAGCGCGTCGGCGGCCTTCGCGGGATCGCGCACGGGAACGATGACGCGGGCGCCTTTCGCGGCGAGCGCGCGCGTTTTTTCTAACCCGATGCCTGAATAGCCGCCGGTGACGATGGCAATTTTGCCGCCGAGATTAATCTCCGCCAGCACTTCCGCCCCGGTTGATTTGGCGTGAAAGGGTGAACCCACCCGTTGCTGGTTGGAAATCGCCATGCCTGTCTCTCCCTGTTTGATTTTGGTCAGCCTATCGGTCGGCCGCGAGCGGCGCAACGCGCCATTTGCGTGGTGCGGTTTTAACCGCTTGTTTTACCCTTTGTGGCAAATCCTGCGCTATGATTTTTGGGGCATCATGGCCGCGCTGGTTCAGTGTGTTGGCGCTCGCCGTGCTTGGGGCGCTGTCGATCGCTGCCCCGGTGCAGGCGGTCAGCTACGCCGGGGTTGATGTTTCGGACGAGAAAATCGCGCTTATCCCTTGCTTCAAGCGGGTGGCGCCGGGCGATGCGGCGGCGGCGCTGATCGATCAGCCGGGGCAATTTTCTTGCGTGTCCAACCAGCGCGCGCTTGGCAGCGGCGATTATTGGGTAAGGTTGGCCGTCCCTGCAAGCGTGCCCGAAACCGTCACCACGCTGCGGTGGAACAGCCTGTGGCAAGCGCATGCCACGGTCTATGCGTTCTACCCCGGCGGAACGATGGACAAAGTCGAGGTGCCGAGCGCGGGGTCCGGGCGCTTTGTGCATATCGGCGCCAATTACACGATTTCGCTCCGGGGCGGCGCTCCGCCCCAGACCGTGCTATTCCGCATCAAGGATGCTGCGAACATGCGCGGCATCTTGGTAGCCCCGCATCTGGCGAGCGCGGAACATATTGCCAGCGTCGATGCCAATCGCGCTGCACTTTACGGAGGGTTTGCAGGGCTTTGCCTTGCGCTTTTCACCTATAATCTGATGATGTGGCGCGCGATTCGTGAACGCTATCTGCTGGCCTATTGTGCCATGATTGCCGCCTGCGCGGTCTATGCACTGACATCTTCAGCGGCGCTGGCGCATGTTTTTCCCGCGATTGACAATAATGTTCGACTGCGGCTCAACTATGCAGGTCTCGGGACCGCCGCGATTTGTGCGGTGTGGTTTGCGCGGCGCTTTTTGGGTGATGCCCTGTTCTCGAAAGGCTTTGATCGGCTGGTGACGGCCAGCGCGGTGCTGACAATGACCGCCACATTGGCCTTTGCGATATTGTCGCCTTGGCAAGTGAGGCTGCTGGATCGGCTGTATTTCATCGCATTCGGGATGATGTTTTTTCTCGGTGTCGCCATTTTCGTTCGAGGCTGGATGAAAGGCGGCGGGATCGAGCGGCTGTTCGTCGCGATCTGGACCTTACCCATATTGGTCAACAGCTGCCGTTTGCTGCACGGCTTTGGTCTGATCCCGCATAATTTTTGGCTCGACAATGCGACATTGCTGGCCATCGGTTTTGAGGCGCTGTTTTCATCGATGCTGATCGGCCACCGCATCCGGCTGATGCAGCTTGACCGCGATGCGGCCCGTGCTGATGAGGCTGAGGCGCGGCATTTGGCCGACACCGATGAACTGACCGGGCTTAGCAACCGCCGCTCGTTGATGCGCGCTGTCTGTCCGCCGCCGGAACGGGCCGGGCTGTATCGGCTGGTGCTGATCGATGTCGATCATTTCAAGCGGATCAATGATGCGGTCGGCCATAGCGCGGGCGACGCGGTGCTTCAGCGCATCGCCCGGCTGGTTTCGAGCGAGCTGCGACCAGAGGCCATGGCGGCGCGGCTTGGCGGCGAGGAATTTGCCATATTCTATCCGACCGACATCGCTGACCGCCGTTATCACACTGGCTTGCTCGAACGCGTTGGGGGCTGGTGCCGGTCGGCGGTTCGCGGGTGACGGTGTCGATGGGCGCGGCCACCGGCTGGCTGGGCGGGACCGAGGGCGAATGGCTGGCGCTTTATCGCGCCGCTGACGCCGCGCTTTATGAGGCCAAGGCGGCGGGACGTGACCGGTTGGTGGTGGCCCCGCTCTATCATGATGGCAAGGCGCAGGCAGCATAACCATGCCGCTGTATCAAGAGAGTCGGATAAACGCCCTGCGGACGACTGAGCGCGAACGCTTTGCCCGCTGGTTCATCGAAACGCCGTTCGGGATAGCCTATATCGACCGGGCAGGGCGGCCGCGCCGGGTGAGCGACCAAGAGCTCCTCGCCTGGCGCGCCGCCGCCTATAACCGCATCGAAGAGATGCTGGCGGAGCTCCCCAAAACACCTGGATTGCGGTGGGCTCGATGGTTGGGATAGCCATTTTTGGGCCCATGCTGTTTTCCGCAATGGGGATCGAGGGATTGGCGCGCAAAGTGGGGATCGCCGTCGCCTTCGTGCTGATCGAAGGCGGATTGCTGGGCTTTGAGGCGGTCGATTATTATGCCCGCTGGCGCCAGCAGCGCGATGAATTGGAGCGGGCCGTGGCGGGACGCGCCCCGCTCCCCCTCGATCCTGGCAAGGCCAGGCCGCCGCGCAGTTGGAAGCTGATGGCGCAATATGCCATCGGGGTGATCGCCGTTTTCCTGTATTTTGCGATGCATGCTGATACCGGACTGACCGGCTGGATCGACTGGAACTACCTGGTGCTGCTTGTCCCGCTGGCCTATCTGCTGTTCTTCGCGGGCAAGCTCGCAGACTATATCGCGCATAAAAACCTGCGCCGCCCCTAGAGCGTGATGAGCAGAAGTTTGTGCACCGCGCCTTGCCGGGACGCTTCCAGCCGCAATCACGGTGCACAAACTTCTGCTCATCACGCTCTAACCGCTCTTGCCTAGCGCCCGGCGATGCCCGAAGGGCCGGTTATGGCCCCCGATTCCACGACCGTCTCCATCACCGCAGAACTGGACTATGTCCTGCACCGTCCGGCAGACGTGTTGCTGGCGATTGAGGCTATTCCCACGGCCGATCAACAACTGCTCAGCGATCTGCTCAAAGTGAAGGGCAGCAGCCCGCTCACGACGATTGAGGGTATGGACGGGCTGGGACGGCGGACCTGGTTGCATGCCGATGGGCCAATTGAAATCCGCTATACCGCCAATGTGAAAATCACCCGCGCGGCAACCGATCTTGCCGGCCTCGACACGGTGCCGCATGCCGAATTGCCCGCCGCCTATATCCAGTTTCTGATGCCCAGCCGCTATTGCCCATCGGACCGGTTTGACAATTTTGTCGCGACCAACTTTGGCGCACCGGACAAAGGCCAGAAAGTGCTCGACATGGCCGAGTGGGTGTATCGCAACCTGACTTATACACCGGGCAGTTCCAACGGCAGCACGACCGCCACTGACACGTTCCTGTCGCGTCAGGGTGTGTGCCGCGATTATGCCCATTTGCTGATCTCGCTCTGCCGTGCCGCGGACGTTCCGGCGCGGATGGTGTCGGCCTATGCCCTTGATCTTGATCCGCCTGATTTTCACGCGGTGGTCGAGGTGTATTTGACAGGACGCTGGCATCTGGTCGATCCGACCCGTCTGGTGCCAGAGACAAACCTCGTGCGGATTGCGGTGGGGCGTGATGCGACCGATGTCGGCTTTATGACGATTTTTGGCACCGCGCAGATGGTGTCACAATCGGTGCGGGTGATGCGCGATTGATCCGGCATGGCGGGGCTTGCCATGGCCGCGCTGGCGCTTCACGATGCGGCGATGCCGTGTGAGATCGCCGACCTGCTAACCCAAGTGATGACCCGCGCGATGCGCAGCGGACCCATCGCCAATCTGACGCGACTGTCGGGCGGGGCGAGCATGGAAAGCTGGGCCTTCGACTGGGGCGATGCAGGCTATGTGTTGCGCCGCGCGCCATCGCGCACGCCCCGAGGGCGCCTCCCTCGAAGATCTGCACCAGCCGGAACGACGACGGCCACTTCGGCGACGAGTAGAAGTACGTGGGTCCCTCTCCCGGCCCATCGTTCGGCTCGGGATTTCGCTCGACGGTGAGGAGTTGATCGCCAACGATGAACTCGTCGAGAATATCACCTACTTGCACATGTGCTCAATAATGCGTTCGAGAATAAGCATAGGACCGGTCGCCGAGAGAATGTTCAATGGTTGACCACTGAATAACGAGAAAAGAATGCCACTAATAGACCCGGATAGAATGCACTCCATGGTAGCCTGAAAGCATGCACACACACACACATTGACCACTCGTTAAGGATGGTGAAGACCGGATATGACCGTTGACTCACCATGTAATTTTCTGTTGCACTACCGAGCATTCCGCCGAAGGCCACCATCGAACAGAGACAAACCAGATAAAGATAAATCGTCGATGCCAAACATTGTAGACTGGCACAATCTTTGAAGTCGGAGACATAGAACGGCAGTTTGTTGCGAATGTCCATCATG
>JAAUPH010000085.1 GCA_012035435.1 Sphingopyxis sp.
ACCGGCGATTACCGCGTTTTTGGTCGATCTCCCGATGGCGATCTTCCGCGCGCTCACTGCCGACCGCTGATTTCTGAACTCTGGTCCAGCCGCTACTTCACTTCCCCGGGAAACAACTTTGCGGCGTAGTCGCGGTTGACCTGCTGGATGATCGAGTTGTCGTAAAACCGCTTCGGATCGGCGCTCTTCGCCTTGGGGTCGACGGAGGCATCGAGCACGACGCCGATCGCCACCGGATCAACGGTCATGTCGCGGTTCCACACCCGCAAACCTTGCTGATAATTTTTCATTGAGAATCTTCGCGTCGGTGATCTTGCGGTCGGCGCGGGCGAGCGGAGCTCGCCGTGTCGACGTCGGCGCGGGCGGCGCGGCCCGGAGCATTTGTGGTTCGGCATCGGCTCGATTGTGGTCGGCGTGGCGCTGCTGATCGGCGGCATGGGTGGGACGGGGGAGGAAGCCCGCCGGGCGACCGCAACTTACCTAGCCTATGCCGTGTCCATCTCCGGCTTGGTCCAGCTGGTCTGGCTTTACGTCTGGACGCGGCGCGCGCGCTTCACGCTGGGATTGCGGCGTCCGCGAGTTACGCCGGGCGTGCGCGAGCTGGGAACGCTGATCGTCCCCGCAGTCTTCGGCGCAGGCGTCTATCAGATCAGCATGTTCATCCAGCTCTTCTTCATCGCGACATTGCCCGACAAAAGCATTACCTTCCTGGCCTTCGCTGACCGGCTCAACCAGATGCCGCTCGGCATCATCGGCATTGCCCTTGGCACCGCCATCCTGCCGGCACTGTCGCGCTTTATCGCGCAGGATGACGCCGACGGAGCATCACGGCTGCAAAGCAACGCTTTCGAGCTGGCCATGTTGCTCACCGTCCCGGCCGCAGTGGCGCTGTTCATCACCGGCCCAGCGCTGGCGAGCGCCATTTATGTCGATGGTGCCTTCACTGCGGCCGACGGGCTGATGACGGGCGCGGTTGTGGGCGGGCTCGTCATCGGGCTGCCCGCCTATGTCCTCGTCAAAGTGCTGGTTCCCAATTATTTCGCGCGTAAGGACACACGCACCCCGGTGGTCACCGCCGCCCTGTCGTTGGTCGTCAATATCGCCTTGAGTTTCCTGCTGATCCCGCACTTCGGCATCGTCGGGCTGGCCATGGCCGGATCCTTTGCCGCATGGAGCAATTGCGCCATGCTTTACGCCATGCTCCATCGCCGCGGTCACTATCGGTTGACCGCGCTGGTCGTCGGACGCATCGCCAAGATCATCCTGGCCGCCGCTATCATGGGCGCAGCTTTGTGGCTTGCGCTACCGCTTGCTGGCGACGCCTTTATCGGCGCTGCCGTCGATCGGATCGTCGCCGTGACCGCTGTCGTCGGCATCGGCGGCATCATCTTTTTCAGCAGCGCCTGGGCCTTGGGCGTTGTCAATGCCGAGACAATCGGCCAACTCCGCCGCCGTAAGGCTTAAGAAAGAACATCATGCGCGTTGTTTCGGGCATTCAGCCTACGGGCAGCCTCCATCTGGGCAATTATCTGGGCGCGATCCGCAATTGGGTACGAATGCAGGAGGATTTTGCCGGCGACACGCTGTTTTTCCTCGCCGATCTGCATGCACTCAGCCAGCCGCACGTCCCCGGCGAACTCAGCGCCAACACCCGCGAGATGGCCGCCGCGCTCATTGCGTGCGGGATCGATCCCGACCGCGCCATCCTGTTCAATCAGGCGCGCGTGCCCGCGCATGCCGAACTCCAATGGCTGTTGAACGGCACCGCACGTATGGGCTGGCTGAACCGGATGACACAGTGGAAGGACAAGGCGGGCAAGAACCGCGACGGACAAAGCGTCGCGCTCTTCACCTATCCAGTCCTGCAAGCCGCCGATGTGCTGCTCTATCAAACGACGCATGTGCCCGTCGGCGACGATCAGAAACAGCATCTCGAGCTCGCCCGCGACATCGCGCAAAGCTTTAACGAACGCTTTGGCGAAACCTTTGCTCTGCCCGAACCGATCATCCCCTCCGCCGCCGCCCGGATCATGAGTCTGCGCGACGGCGGCGCGAAAATGTCGAAATCGGACCCCAGCGACGCAAGCCGCATCAACCTCACCGACGATGCCGACATGGTGATGCAAAAGATCCGCAAGGCCAAAACCGACGCCGAGCCGCTGCCCGGCGAGGCCAAGGGGGCTGGAAGGCCGGGCCGAGGCGGCCAATCTGGTGGGCATCTTCGCCGCGCTCTCCGACAGCAACGCTGACGCTGTGTGCGCCCGCTTCGCCGGGCAAGGCTTCGGCGCATTCAAGCCTGCGCTGGGCGAATTGCTCGTCGAAACCTTGCGCCCGATCCGCGAGCGCTTCGTCGCGCTCAAGGATGATAGCGCCGCGATTGACGCGGCACTGGTAAGGGGCGCCGAGCGTGCCGCCGCGCTGGCCCAGCCAACGCTGGCAAAGACCTACGCCGCACTGGGGCTGTGCCGCTGATACGCCCGCATCGGTTCAACTGGAATTCAGCCACCAGTGCATAAAATGACGCCAACGGGTAGCATGTTCATAATGTGATTCGGAGAATGATGATGGCTTCTTTTCTGTCCCGCTCGCTTGTTTTGGCGCTGGCGGCCGCTGCGCTGACCCTCGGCGGGTGCGCCGCGCCCGGTTTTCGGGCCGATGTGTCGCGGTTTCAAACCGCGCTGCCGATCCCCCAGGGTCAGAGCTTCACCATCGTTGCTGGCGATCCCGCGCTCGATGGCGGGATTGAGTTTGGCCAATATGCCAGTCTCGTCGCTGGCGAGTTGACCCGGCTTGGCTATCGTCAGGCGGCACCGGGCGAACGCGCCGAGCTGACGGTGGCGATGGATTATGACATCGACAAGGGCCGCGAGCGCGTCCGCAGCACGCCCGGCTTCGTCGATCCCTGGTACGGCAGCGGTTTTGGCCGCGGCTTTTACCGCCCGGTCATCGTACGCGGCCCCAACGGTCGCCGCTATGTCCATGGCTGGTATGATCCGTTCGCGTTCGGGGGCGGCTTTGGCTATGATCGCGTCGAAAGCTACACCGTTTTTACCTCGGGCCTCGATCTCAGAATCGATCGCAGCGCCGACGGCACCCGGCTGTTCGAAGGCCGCGCCGAAGCCTTGTCCCGCGACAATAATCTGACCCAGATCGTTCCCAATCTGGTCGCGGCGATGTTCACCGGCTTTCCCGGGAACTCGGGCGAGAAGGTACGGATCACGGTCGCGCCCAACGCGGGCTGAACGGCGCGGGTCAGCGCCGGCAGGCGGCGTTACCCGTTCAGCGCCCGCCGGATCGCAGCGATGTCGGCATCGATCTCGCTGTCGCTTACCCGCAGCCCCTCGATCACTCGCACCGCGTGGATCACGGTTGAATGGTCGCGTCCACCAAAGCGCCGCCCGATTTCGGGATAGCTGCGCGGCGTCATTTCCTTGGCCAGATACATGGCAATCTGGCGCGGACGGGCGACGCTGCGCAAGCGGCGCTTCGATATCATGTCCGACTTGTCGAGCTTGAAATGGGAGCACACCGAGCGCTGGATTTCCTCGATCGTGATCCGCGGCCGCGCGCTGCGCACCGATTCGGCCAGCCGCTCCTCGGCCATCGGCAGCGTGATCGCGACATTGGTTAGCGAGGCATAAGCGAGCAGCTTGTTGAGCGCGCCCTCCAGTTCGCGGATATTGCGGGTAAAGTGCCGCACCAGATATTCAACCACGCTTTCCGGCACATCCACACCGTGAAGCGTCACCAGCCGCTGGCGTACGATAGCTTCGCGCAAGCCAGCCTCGGGCGCTTCGATATCGGCGACCAAGCCGCCGCCCAGCCGTGAAAGCAGCCGCGTCTCAACCCCGTCGAGCATCGCCGGCGGGCGGTCCGCCGTCACCACTAGCCGCTTGCCCGACGTCAGCAGATCGTCGAAGGTGTGGAGCAGCTCTTCCTGCGTCGAACCCTTGCCGATCACAAATTGGAGATCGTCGATCAGCAGCAGGTCGGCGGCACGCAGCCGCGCCTTGAACGCCATCATGTCGCCGCCGCGCATCGCGCCGACGAATTCCAGCATGAATTTTTCTGCCGACATCAGGATGATGTTGGCGATTGGCCGCACGGCGGCAAAGGCCTGGCCGATGGCATGGAGCAGATGCGTCTTGCCCTGGCCGGTCCCCGAGTAAAGATAGAGCGGGTTGAACAGCGGGGTTTCTTCCGCCGCCATCCGCCGCGCCGCATTGGCAGCGAGCACATTGCTGCGCGACACGACAAAACGGTCGAAGGTCAAGCGCGCATCGAACAGCGAGTGCTGGCCGGGCGAGGGCGCCGCAGCCGTCATCTCGGCGCGCGCAGCAGAATTGGTGGCGGCGATCGGTGCCCGAACCGCCTGCCGCCCCGCGCGCACCGCGATGCTGCGCACGGCAGGCAGCGCTATCCGCCACGCGAGCAACAAGCGTTCGGAAAAACGTTCCGTGATCCAGTTGGCGGCAAAGCTGGTCGGCGCGACCAGCGTGATCACGCCGCTGACGCTGCAATAGGTGTCAAAGGCGACCGCTTTCAGCCAATGATCAAAGGTCCGCGCGCCCAGATCGCGGCGCAGCCCTTCGGCCACTTGCGGCCACAGCCTCGCAGCATCGTCCGCGCTGCTTCCTGCCGTCAAAAAATCCCCATCCCGTGTCACGACGCGCCTTGCTTCCCATACATTCGCGCGCCGATTTCGGCCGCGCGCTATGCTGTCCCCCAATGTCACGCTGCCCACGGGCCATCCACTATGCCGGATTTTTCCGGCACAGAACGGCCGTCGGCAAAAGCGATGCTTGCCAGCGAAAAATTCAGCAAATTGTGACGGCCACGAGGCAGAACTGCTTGCGGCCTCCCTGTCTAGGCAGGCCGGACCGAGTCGATCAAGGGCATCGGGTGTAAAAAATCGGAAATAAACTGCTTGACTCAAACAAGTGTCTGGAAAACCAGTTTAGGCCGATTTTGATGTTATATTTCAATATTTTAAATGCCGTCAAACAAATGGCCGTTTGCGAATCGCCGGAAATCCTTGATTGCGCAGCGATGACGCCTTCGTGACTTTTCAATGGCGATGCCACCACAGCAAAAGGCCCGCCGGTTCCCGAGAACCAGCAGGCCCTTGCAGTCCCGAATCGAGACAACATTAGCCGAGCGCGGCAATTGCCTTGGTCAGGCGGGCATATTTGCGCGACGCCGTATTCTTGTGGACAACGCCCTTGGCAACGCCGCGGGCCAGTTCGGGCTGTGCAACCTTGAGCGCGTCCGCAGCGGCCGTCTTGTCCCCGGCGATCAGGGCGTTCTCGACCTTCTTCACCAGCGTGCGAATGCGCGACACGCGATTCTTGTTCACGGCGGTGCGCGCGGTGTTGCGGCGGATGCGCTTCTTTGCCTGCGGCGTATTGGCCATTGTCTTCCTCGAAAATTCAGATGTTTGCAGGCACTGGACATAGGCCGCCCGCCTGATGAAGGAGCGCCCTTAGTCGGCCTCTACAGATTCGTCAACCATTCAACGCTGACATTTCGGACAGAAGAAGGTCGACCGTCCACCCTGGACGATGCGGGCAACTATCGCGCCGCGCCCGCAGGGGCACGTCTCCCCCTCGCGCCCATAAACGCGCCAATCATTCGCGAAATAGCCCAGAGCGCCATCGGGATGAAGAAAATCGCGCAGGGTCGAACCTCCCGCCGCAATCGCTGCGTTCAGCACGGCCCGGATCGCCTCGACCAATGCGCCAAGCTTGGCACGGCCAATCGACCCCGCCGCGCGCGTCGGTGCGATGCCTGTCAGGTTCAGTGCCTCGCACACATAGATATTGCCAAGCCCCGCGATGATACGCTGATCGAGCAGCGCGAGCTTGATCGCTGTGCTCTTCCCCGCCAGCGCCGCTGCGAGATGCGCTGTGGTCAAGGCATCGGTTAGTGGCTCAGGGCCCAGCGCCACGAAAGGCGCGAAGCCAGTCTCAGGATCACCCGTCACCAGATCAACCGACCCAAAGCGGCGCGGATCATGCAGATACAGCCGCCGTCCGCCGCCGGTTTCCAATAGCAGATGGTCATGCTTTTCGGGTTCCGCCCCGTCGGTCCGCCAGCGCCCCGACATGCCTAGGTGAAAGATCATCGCATCGTCGCGGTCGGTGTGGATCAGCCCATATTTGGCGCGGCGCGACAAATGCGTGACCGTGGCGCCGGTCAGCCGCTGCACCAGATCGACCGGAAACGGCCGCCGGAGATCGGCGCGAAACGTCGCCACCCGCGCCAATCGCTCGCCAACCAGCAGCGGCGCCAGCCCGCGCACGGTGGTTTCGACTTCGGGAAGCTCTGGCATAACCTGCGCGCCGCTACGCGCCATTTGCGCACCCCGCAACCCTTGGCTAAGGGCGGTGTTAATCCAAGGCTATTCCGCCGACACGCAGGCTAACCCATGTCCTCCTCTCCAGAAACGGTCAGCTTCGGCTATACCGACGTCACCCCGTCCGAAAAGACCGAGCGCGTCGGCGCGGTTTTTTCCAGCGTTGCGCGCAATTATGACCGGATGAACGATGCCATGTCGGCGGGCCTCCACCGCCGCTGGAAAGACCGCTTCGTCCGCCGCGTCAAACCGCGCAGCGGGGAGACCATTCTCGACATGGCGGGAGGGACCGGTGACATCGCCTTTCGCATGGAGCCTTCGGGGGCAAGCATTACCGTTGCCGACATCAACCCCGACATGCTGGGCGTCGGCATGGACCGCGCCGCTGCGCGCGGGATCGATTCGCTCGTGTGGAGTGAGCAAAATGCCGAGACACTGTCGTTCCCGGACGCCTTCTTCGACGCCTATACCATCGCCTTTGGCATCCGGAATGTCACCCACATCGACCGCGCGCTGGCCGAGGCGCACCGCGTGCTGCGCTATGGCGGGCGATTCTATTGCCTGGAGTTTTCGACCAACCAATGGCCCGGCTTTGCGCAAGCCTATGACGCTTATTCGCACCGCGTGGTCCCAAAGCTTGGCGAACTGATCGCGGGCGATGCGGAAAGCTATCGCTACCTCATCGAATCGATCCGCCGCTTCCCCAAGATGGACGATTTTGCAGGCATGATCCGCGCGGCAGGCTTTGCACAGGTCAAGGTCGAACCGATCATGGGCGGCCTCGTCGCCATCCACAGCGGGTGGAAGGTGTGACACAACCCGCAACGCATATTTTCCGGCTGCTGCGCTGGGGGCGTATCCTTGCGCGCCATGGGGCGCTGCGAGGGATAGAGGCGTCACCGACCACGCCGCCGGGCGTCAAGCGGCTGTGCCGGATCGCACGTTTCGGCACGCGCCAGCCGCGCATTCCGGATTATGCCGCCGCCTTTCAGGCGATTGGCCCGGCAGCGGTCAAGCTTGGCCAGACGCTCGCCACCCGCCCCGATCTGGTCGGCGAGGAAGCCGCGCGCAATCTGCTGACGCTGCAGGATGCGCTCGCCCCGCTGCCCTTTGCCGCGATTCGCGCCGAGCTTGACCAAGCGCTGCCCGGCCCGGTCGATGCGCTTTTCAGCCATATTGACCCCGAACCCGTCGGATCGGCGTCGATCGCGCAGGTCCATAAGGGCACAACGAGCGACGGGCGCAGCGTGGCGATCAAGGTCCGCCGTCCCGGCATCGACAAGCAATTTGCGCGCGACATCGATACGTATGAATGGGCCGCCGCGCATCTGGAGGCATTGGGGGGTGAGGCGAGCCGCCTGCGCCCGCGCCTCGTCATCGCCAATTTCAAACGCTGGACGCTGCGCGAACTCGACTTTCGCCGCGAAGCTGCCTCAGCGAGCGAGCTTGCTGAGGCGATGGCCAGCGATGCGCATTATCATGTCCCCGCGATTGACTGGGACCGCACCTCAGGCCGCGTGCTGACGCTCGAATGGCTCGATGGGACCAAGATTTCGGACCGCGACAAGCTCGTCGCTGCGGGCCATGACCTGCCGGCTATTGCCGGCAATCTGGTCCACAGCTTCCTGCGTCAGGCAATTGCCGAGGGCTTTTTCCACGCCGACATGCATCAGGGAAATTTGTTCGTGCTGGCCGATGGCCGGGTCGCGGTGGTCGATTTCGGGATCATGGGGCGCATCAACCGCAAGGCACGCTTCTGGCTTGCCGAGATTCTCTATGGCCTCACCACCGGCAATTACAAACGCGTGGCCGAGATTCATTTTGAGGCGCAATATGTCCCCGCGCACCACAATGTCGATGAATTCGCCACGGCTCTCCGCGCGTGGGTGAGCCGATGCGCGGTAAGCCGGTAAGTGAGCTGTCGGTCGGGCAAATGCTCGACGGCCTGTTCGCCATTACCCGCGATTTCGACATGCAAACGCAGCCGCACCTCTTGCTGCTCCAAAAGACGATGGTGATGGTCGAGGGGGTGGCGACCGCGCTCAACCCCGGCATCAATATGTGGGACACCTCGGCGCCCTATGTCCGCGAATGGATCCGCGACGAACTGGGGCCAGAGGCGGCGCTGGCCGATGGTTTGCGCGAACAGGTGAACACGCTCGCGCTGATCCCTGACATCATCCGCCGCCTCGACGATCAGCTCCCCCCGCAAAGGCGGCGCGCCGCCCGCGCCGCC
>JAAUPH010000086.1 GCA_012035435.1 Sphingopyxis sp.
GGCGGCACCGCGTTAGACGAACAGCCAGACCGCCCCGGTCCAGGCCGCCGGAATGCTGGCGGCGAGCAGCCACAGCATGCGCGTATCGCGGCGGAACCGGTCCATCAGCGCAGGCGAGGGCAGGGCTTGCTGGCCCAGTGCCTGCCAGCGGCGTTCGGTAATGCGGGCATAGGGGAGTGCGGCGATGACCAGAATCACCATCGCAGCGATGGTGATGGTCCGCGGCGCGCCAACGTCGATGGCGGCACTGACCAGCCAGATTTGCATGACCGTAAATAATAACAGCGCGGCCGCGACGTGACGCGTCATCTGCGTGCCCAGACGGCGCGCGCGCGGCAACATGTTGGCGCTGCGCGTCCATTCGCGCGAAGTAAAGCTTGTAGCCATAAGTACAGCCTCTAGCGGGCTAGTGCGATCCCAATGGCGCTTGGGTTTCATCGCCTGTCCCACGTGTCAAGCAGTGTGCAGGGCAATTGGTTAACAAAAGTGACAATTTCCGGCCAAATGATGCGAAATGGGGGTCGAAAGAGCGATTTTGCCGCCATTTTATCGCCGATCGGGTCCGATTCTGCAGTGAAAGCGATGCGATTCAAGTGCTGCGCACAGGTGATTCGCTGATCGGAGGTTGGTGTTCCTCGACTTTTCACGCTCGTCTCACCCCGCGCAGTCGGGGGGCCAGCTGATGAAGTTCGAGGCGGAGGGAGCAGAAGCTGGATTCCGCCTGCGGGAATGACGATGGAATGAGGTTGGGATAAGATTGTACCTGTGCCAATGTCGCTTCATGATCCTGTTTCGATGATCGGGGGAGAATGTGATGCATCACGCCCGCAGGCTTTTGGCCAGCGCCGCAATTGCTGTGCAGCTATGTGTAGGCACCATAGCGCCGGCTGATGCCCGTGAGCCTGCCGCCGTCGTGACCGTCGAGGACGCGGCGCTAAGGGCCATGATCGATGAATATTGGGCGATGGTGCTGAAGGAGGCGCCGGTGTTTGCCTCGTCACTGGGCGTCGATCTTTATGCGGGGCAGGTTGGCGATTATTCGCTGGCGGCGCAGGACCGGCAGGCGGCTGCCGCGGCGGGGCTGCTTGGCCGCTTGGCGAAAGTCGATACCGCCGCGCTCACGCCCAGCGACCGGGTGAACTACGGCATTTTGCAGCGCACCCTCAATGAAATTGTCGAGGGCAATGGCTTTGGCCAGCGCGCGATGAACTTTACCAACCGGTCGGGCTGGCATCAGGATTTTGCCGGGATGGGCGACAATCTGCCGTTCAAGACCAAGGCGGATTTCGAAAGCTATAATGCGCGGCTGGCACAATTTCCGCGGGTCAATGACGAGGCGATTGCGGTCGGAAATACCGCTATCAAGGGCGGCTATGTGCTGCCCTGTGCCTCGCTGGATGGCTATGAGGGCAGCATCACCGGACTGATCGCCCCCGATCCGCGCAAATCGCGGTTCTTCAAACCCTATGACCGCAAGCGCCCCGACGGGGTCAGCGAGGCGGAATTTGCCGCGCTGGGCGACGCCGCTGCGGCCATAATCCGCGATGCCATCGTCCCGGCGCTCAAAAAGCAGGCCGACTGGTATGTGACGCGTTACAAACCCAATTGCGCCAAGGCGCCCGGCATCTCGGCGCAGCCGGGCGGCGCCAGATATTATGATTATCGCATCCGCCAAATGACGACGACCAGCATGGGCGCAGAGGAGATTCACCAGCTGGGGCTTCGCGAAGTCGCACGCATCCGCAAGGAAATGGAAGGCGTTGCGGCGAAGGCCGGATATCCGACGCGTGAGGCCTATATCCAGCATCTGCGCACCGACCCGCAATATTATGCCAAAACCCCCGAAGAGCTGATGCGCGCCGTCGCGCGGGTGACCAAGGATATTGACGGCAAAATGCCGTCGCTGTTCCACAAACTCCCGCGGCTGCCCTATGGCATTAAGGAGATTCCGGCGGAAATCGCCGAAGGGACGACGACGGCCTATTATAATCCCGGCTCGCCCGAAATTGGCGTGGCCGGATTTTATTTCGTCAACACCTCAAAACTCGACCAGCGGCCATTGTGGGAGGTGCCCGCGCTGTCGGTGCATGAAGCGGTGCCGGGGCATCATCACCAGATTGCGCTGCAGCAGGAACTGCCGCTGCACGATTTCCGCAAATATGGCAGCTTCTTTACCGCGTTCGTCGAGGGTTGGGGGCTTTATTCCGAACGTCTGGGGATTGAGATGGGGCTGTATGACACCCCCGCGAAGGATATGGGGCGGCTGTCCTATGAAATGTGGCGCGCGACGCGGCTGGTGGTCGACACCGGGATCCACGCGAAGGGGTGGAGCAAGCCGCAGGCCATCGCCTTCATGACCGACAACAGCGCGCTGTCGGCAGGCAATATCGAGGCCGAGGTGAACCGTTATATCGCGTGGCCGGGACAGGCGCTGGCGTACAAGATTGGCGAGCTCAAAATCCGCGAGCTGCGCGCGTTGGGCGAGAGAGAGCTGGGCGCAAAGTTCGATCTGGCGGCGTTTCACGATGTTGTGCTGGGCCAAGGCGCGGTGCCGCTCGATGTGCTGGAGCGCCAGGTGAAGGAGTGGATTGCGGGACAGCGGGGGACGTGAGCTTTAGAGCCCCTCCCCTTCGGAGGAGGGGTTGGGGTGGGGCCCGTGACCTCTGATGATTGAGCTTCACGCCACATGCCCTCCGCCGAACCCTCCCGTGAGCAGGAGGGGAGGTTGAGCGCCCCCATCGACCCCCGTCCGCCGTTCGTCGAAGCGGGGCATTGCTCCTGCATCCGATATGGCGTTTGATGCGGTTACAGGTTTTTCAAACAGGGATGTACCGACATGCGCCATCTGACCCTTATTGCCGTCCTTGCCCTGCCGCTCGCGCCTGCGCTGGCGCAGGACGCGGCCGCTCCCGCCGCTCCCGCTGCACCCGCTGTGGCGGCTGTAGCGCCCAAGCCCGCCGCGCTGATTGCCGATGGCATGCCCGATGTTCCCGCCGCGCTCGCCGCTGCGACGCGGCCCTATATGGAAAATCGCGGTGCGGGCTTTTCAGGCTGGCACCCGACCGACAAATCGATGCTGATCGGGACGCGTTTCGGCAATACCACCCAGTTGCATCGTGTCGCCGCGCCAATGGGCGCGCGCAAGCAGCTGACATTCGAAGCCGAGCCGGTGCCGGGCGGGAGCTGGGCGCCCAAGCGCGGCGATGTGCTGCTGGTGCAAAAGGATATTGGCGGGAACGAATTTTTCCAGATTTTCGCGCTCAAGAACGGCAAGCTGGAACTGTTGACCGACGGTAAGAGCCGCAATGGCATCAACGCGTGGAGCGATGACGGCGATCTGCTTGCCTATAGCTCGACGCGGCGCAACGGACGCGACACCGACCTTTACATCATGGACCCGCGCAATCCGGCGTCGAACCGGATGGTGGCCGAGGTCAAGGGCGGCGGCTGGGGCGTAGGCGCCTTTGCTCCCGACAAAAGCTGGGCGCTGGTCGGCCAATATGTGTCGGTTCAGAAAACCAACCTGTTCAAACTTGATCTTGCGGGCGGCGGCGGGATGACCGCGATCGGCGATCATAATGCCGCAATTAGCTATCAGGGCGCGCAGGTCGCGCCCGATGGCACTATTTGGGTGACGAGTGACGAGGGCAGCGAGTTCCAGCGGCTGGGCACGCTCGACGCCGCGACGGGCAAATTTACGCCGAAGGGTCCGGCCGAAAAATGGGATGTCGATACGTTTGACATATCGGATGACGGCAGCTTTATCGCCTATGTCACCAACGAAGCGGGCATGAGCAAGCTCAAGATCATGGACGTGAAAACGGGCCGTGCCCGCGCCGTCGATGCGCTGCCCGCTGGCGTGATTGGCGGGGTCGATATTGCGCCATGGGGCGAGATTGGCATCACCTTCACCTCCGCCCGCAGTGCGGCGGATGCGTGGAGCGTCGATCCCAGGACGCTGAAACTGACTCGCTGGACCGAAAGCGAAACGGGCGGGCTGGACGTCACCCAGAATGTTGAGCCTGAGCTGGTGACGGTGAAGAGCTTTGACGGGCGGGAAGTGTCGGGCTTTCTCTATCGTCCTGATCCCAAGAAATTCCCGGGCAAGCGGCCGATGATCATGAACGTCCATGGCGGCCCCGAAGCGCAGTCGCGCCCCGGATTTCAGGGGCGGAACAATTTCCTGCTGAACGAGGAAGGCGTGGCGATCTTCTTCCCCAATGTGCGCGGCTCAACGGGCTATGGCAAAACCTTTGTCAGTCTCGATAACGGCCCGTTCAAGCGCGAGGATAGCGTCAAGGACATGGGCGCATTTCTGACCCATTTGCAGAAGGACGCAGGCCTGGATGCGTCGCGCTTTGGGCTGACCGGGGGCAGCTATGGCGGATATATGTGCTATGCTGCCGCGATCCAGTTCAGCGACGAATTGCGGTCGAACCTGTGCGTGGTCGCGATCTCCAACTTCGTGACCTTCCTCGAAAATACCGAAAGCTATCGCCGCGATTTGCGCCGCGTCGAATATGGCGACGAGCGCGATCCGGTGCAGCGCGCGAAATTGCTGGAAATCTCGCCCACGACGCGGGTGGCCGAAATCAAGGATCCGCTGTTCGTCGTCACCGGCGCCAACGACCCGCGCGTGCCCAAGTCAGAGGCCGACCAGATGGTCGCCGCAGTGCGTGCCAATGGCGGCACGGCCTGGCATCTGGTAGGGACCAACGAGGGCCATGGTTTCGCGAAAAAGGAAAATGCCGACTATAATTTCTGGGCCGGGCTGATGTTCTGGCGCGAGACTTTGTTGAAGTAACCTGGACCCGGTTTCAATCTTATCAGGACAGACTCTAGGGCAGTTCGCTCAGCGCGGCGGGGGTGTTGGCAAGGGTCCGTCGTCGGGACCTTTGACCTCGTCCGCCGGAGCACCGCCGCGCGCCTCAATCTCCGCGTCACGGCGGGCGCGTGCTTCGCGCTCTTTTTCATCTTCGACCACCGCCGCCTCAACCTCCGCTGCGGCTGCGTCGATGCCGGCCAGACGTTTTTGCCGTTCGTCGGCAATCAGCGCTTGCCAATTGGTCTTGTCGGTCGCGCGGCGCTCGGCGGCCGCTCCGGCCAGCAGGCTTTGGGTGCAGCCGGTAAACCCGCCCAGCCCGACCGGCGAGCAGCTGTCGGTGCCAAAACGGCCAATGCGTTCAAGCGCGACCACTTTGTTGGCCCAAGCCTCATTCTTGGGGCTGAGCAAGTCACCGCCGCGAAACATTTGCGGGACGCGATAGCGTTCTGCCTCTGGCAGCCGGGCGCAGACGATGATCTCGTCGCCCGTCGCTGCGGGACAATCATCATCGCCATAGACGATTGCCTGCGACACTTTTTCCGTATTGCCGTCAGGGCCGTCCTGGCCGTGGGCGGGAAAGGCTGCGACGGCGGCAAGCAAAGCGGCAGAAAGGAGCGGGGATTTCATGGTTCGTCCTTAATAGTCAACCGACATGGCTGTGTAATGAACGCACGGGGCGCCCGATCAGATGCGCTTGGCGAGCGCAATGGCGGTGCGGCACCCGGCGCGGATGATGCCGGACAGCAGCGGATAGCCCGGCGCACCCTCGGCCCCTGCGGCCAGCGCGGCGTCCTTATGTTCCAGTTCCTCGGCGCGAAATTCGACAATGGCCGCGCTGAGTTCTGGGTCATCCTCGCCGAGTTCCTCCAGCTGCTCGCCATAATGGCGATCGATCTCGGTCTCGACCGCGGCGGTGCAAGCCATCGCGGCGCGCGGACCCATGGCGGCAGTGGCAGCGCCCAGCGCAAAGCCCGCGACATTCCAGAAAGGCGACAGGATGGTGGGGCGCACGCGGCGCTCGGCGATCATCCGGTCGAAAAAGACGCGGTGGCGCGCCTCTTGTTCGGCCATATGCGCGATGTCACGGGCGACTGGATGGCGATTGCCCATGACGGCAAGCTGGCCCGCGTAAATCCGCGCCGCGCCAAATTCACCCGCTTGGTTGACGCGGATCATGCTGGCGATGCGGGCTTTGCGGGCGGGGCTGTCGGCGTTCATTGAGCTTGGTCCTGACGGCGGAATAGAAACCATGATATGGCGATCCCCCCGGCAAAGGAAAAGAGGGCGTTGAACCCCGCAAGCGAAATTCCGCCGAGCGTGAACTGCGGCTTGTCGCATGCAATGACCGGGCCGGCCATCAGATCATCGATGGACACGGGGCCGGTCGCGGCGGTGCTGCAAGCAGGACCGGGCCAGAAACCATATTCGACGCCCGCGTGGAAAACGCCGATGCCGCCGCTGACGAGGATCGCGATGGCGGCGAGGATGGTAAGGGCGCGCATGGCAGACGTGTTGCTGCGCAGCATCAATGCGAGCGCGGCAAGGATGATCGCGGCCTGATGCGGCCAGCGCTGCCAATAACACATCTCGCACGGGAACAGGCCAAAGCCATATTGCGAGATCAGCGCGCCGCCGTAAAGCGCGAGCGGGATCAGCAGCGCGAGGAGCGGAGCGGTGGGGCGGTTGGTCATCCCCAGCCTATACCCGTTCGTGTCGAGCGAAGTCGAGACACCGCGCGTGCATGCCCGGTGCCTCGACTTCACTCGACACGAACGGAATTAGCCTGTCAATTCCGCCGCGCGCCCGTCGCCGGTTTCGCCGCCGCCATCTTCGCCTGCGCCGGACCGATGCGGCCGATCATTTCCAGCGCATAGTGCAGCTGGAAATCCTCAATGCCCTTGGCTTTGAGCTCTTCAAGCGTTGCGGTGAAGCGCGGATCGGCCTTGTCATCCTTTTCCAGCACGCTGTTGTCGACGCGCTTTTCGTTGACGAGGTGACGGCGCAGATCGGATTCGCGGAAGCGCGGGCGCGTCGCATAATCGGGATCGGTCAGCTGGGGCACGCGGATATCGGGATCGATGCCGCCTTCCTGCACCGAACGGCCCGACGGCGTGTAATAGCGCGCAGTGGTCAGCCGCAGTCCGGTGGTGTCAGACAGCGTCACGACAGTCTGGACCGAACCCTTGCCAAAGCTGCGCTCGCCCAGCACCACGGCGCGGCGCTGATCCTGCAGCGCGCCCGCGACGATTTCAGATGCCGAGGCCGAACCCGCGTCGATCAGGACGATGACCGGCAGCCCCTTGGCGGCATCGCCCGGCTCGGCGAAATAGCGTTCGACATCGCCCTTGCTGCGCCCGCGCTGCGACACGATTTCGCCGCGTTCCAGGAACAGATCGCTGATGCCGACGGCTTCGTCGAGCAGCCCGCCGGGGTTGGAGCGCATGTCCAATATGTAACCGCGCGGTTTGCCGCCGAGCGATTTTTCAACCGCCATGATGCCGGCCTTTACGTCGGCGGTCGCATCGGTGGAGAAGCTGTTAACGGTGATGACACCAACGCCATCTTTCACTTCCCACTTCACCGGCTTCAAGTCGATGATCTCGCGCGTCAGCTTGAGCTCGATCGGCTTGTCGCGCCCTTCGCGCACAACGCGAATGTCGATGGTCGTGCCGGGCTTGCCGCGCATTTTCTCGACCGCTTCATCCAGCGGCAGGCCGACGATCAGTTCATTGTCGAGATGGGTGATGTAATCGCCCGCCTTGATGCCCGCGCGTCGGCCGGGGTATCGGCTTGCGGCGCGATGACCTTGACCACGCCGTCCTCCATCGTGACCGACAGGCCCAGCCCGCCATATTCGCCGTCGGTCTGCGTCCGCAGCTGGGTAAAGTTGCGCGCGTCGAGATAACCCGAATGCGGATCGAGGCTGGCGAGCATGCCCGAAATCGCGCCTTCGATCAGCTTGGTGTCATCGACCGGTTCGACATAGCTGCGCCGCACTTCGAAGAAGACGGTCAAAAAGCGCTGCACTTCGTCATCGGTCGCGGCATCGACGGTGGCCATCGCCCCGGTGGCGAGTGGGATCAGCGCCAGCGTGCTCAGTGCAGCGGCACCCTGCCAGATCGCCCAGCGCCGTTTGCGGCGCGCGGAAGTGGCGGGAGCAGCGTTCGGGGTGTCGGCCATCAGACTCGGATCCTTTTGCATCGGGTCGGCAACTATATGCGCTTGGGCAGGCTGCTGTCCAACCCCCTTGCACGCTAGGGTCCTGACCCTAGTTCTGAACCTTCCCGAAACGGGGCAAGGCTTCGATATGCGGTAAATTTTATCCGACAAGCGCCGCCAGATCGACGGGCTGGCCCGCGCGGCGCAACGTTCGTGATGTTCCTCCCCGACGGCACCCGCGTGGGCGAGCTCGATGAGGAGATGGTGTACGAGTCGCGGGTCGCGAGCCGCGGCGGAATGTGGAAGCTCTGGGTGATCCCGAGATTCTGCTGCATCCCGGCAAGATTGGCTCCGATCCGCATGCCGGCGATGAGCGTGCGGCGGTCCTCCTCGGCGGCGAGGAAGTTCCAGGCCGCTGCAGCCGAGATCGACTCCCAGCCCGCGTCGAAGGACGAATAGCAGTAGCCCTGGATTCCCGCGGCGAGGAGTCGCGGCACGGGCACGCCCAAGCGAGCCTCGATGTCTTCCTTCAACGAGCGTTCGTCGAGCGCGAGGATCCACGCATTGTCCCGCCCAGCG
>JAAUPH010000087.1 GCA_012035435.1 Sphingopyxis sp.
AGTTGCCCGGCATGCGCCCGCTGGGGATCACCGACGAAGCGCTGCGGCTGCTTGCGGCCTATGCCTGGCCGGGCAACGTCCGCCAGCTGCAGGATGTGCTGTTCCGCGCCGCCATCGCCTGCAACGGCGATGCGCTGACCATCGCCGAATTCCCCGGCATCGATGCCGCACTGGGTGGCGGCCCGACCGACAGCACCGATGTTGCGATCAACGGCGATGCCATTGGCGTCACCCTCTATATGCCTGACGGCCATCTGCGCCCGCTTGAGGATATCGAGGCCGATGTGATCCGCCTTGCCATCGGCCATTATCGCGGACGCATGAGCGAAGTCGCTCGCCGCCTCGGCATCGGGCGCTCCACGCTGTATCGCAAGCTCAGCGAGCTGGGGATCGACAGCAGCGCTGCATAAGGCGGGCCGCACGCCTTCTGGCATGCGGCCCGATCACTTTATTCCCCTCCACCAAAGGGTATGCGGAAGCCCACGACACGATGGATTGCGTGCTCTTGGCGTTGAGATCGGCCGGGAGCAGATCGAGCGCAAGCTTGGTCTTGCCAGCGTCACGATAATTATACTGGCCGAACAGCTCAAAACCGGGACTGACCTTATAGGTCGCACCGGCCGCCAGCTGCCACGCAAAGTTGGTGTCGCTGCCCTGCCCGACATCAATATCGGACGGGCGATAATCGAACTTGGTGCGCATCAGGCCGATCCCGCCGCCGACGTAAGGTTGAAACGACCCGCCAGCATTGAAATCATAATAGGCATTGGCAAAGCCGCCAAAGCTTTCCTGCTTGCCGATGCCGCTGTCGACCACCTGACCAACGGTCGAGCCCACCGCCGCGCCGCGCGTCAGCACAGAGGCATCGATACCGTCAATGTCGGTCTCGCCGACGGTCACGCCGCGGTGCGTCTTGATCCCGGCGCGGTTGTAAATCAATTCGCCCTCAACCCGGAAACCACCCTCAAACCGATGTCCAAGCTGGGCCGAAATATTATAGCCAGTGTCGAACTTGGTATCCCAAGCGAGCGATGTACCGTTCGGGATTGCAGGAAAGGTCGCGGATGCCGGAACGTCGGTCGTAAATTCCCCCTTATTCTTCGACGTTTCTGGAAAGCCGATCCCGGCGGACAATCCGCCATAGGTTTGCGCCAGAGCCGCACCGGGAAAAGCAAGCGATGCAGCCGCTGCGACCAGAAGAGTGGGTTTCGAAAATGTGCGCATGGGAAACTCCTTTTATACGCATGGGTGCCGGGCCGATTACCCGTGCACCCGCAAGCAACGCATCAAAGGAAGGCAAAAAAAGGCAGCGCCGACCAAACGCCCGCTGAGCGCGGTGGATCGGGCGACCTTGCGACGAGCGGCAGAATTTCAGCGATATGTCGTTAGGCCACGAGCGCCGCATCGCGCAGGCCGCGCCACATGCGCAGCGCTTGACGGGTTTCGGGAACGTCGTGGACGCGCACCAGCTGCGCGCCCTGGCTTGCCGCCTGATAGTGAAGCGCGATAGACCCGCCAAGCCGGGCGTCGGCCTCTGCCTCGCCGTCCAGCGCACCGATCATCCGCTTGCGGCTTGCCCCGAACACTATCGGACACCCTAGCGTATGGAACAGCGCGATGCCGTTCAGCAGCGCCAGATTGTCACCAACGCCCTTACCAAAGCCGACACCGGGATCGACGATTATGCGGTCGCGTGCAATCCCGGCCGCCTCGCACGCGGCAATCCGCTGCGCGAGCATGTCATAGACCTCGAACAGCGGGTGCACATAGCTGCCGCCCTCGTGCGGGTCGCTCTTTGCGCCGGGCGCGTGCATCAACACCACCGGGCAGCTCGCCGCGGCAACCACCGCCATCGCCCGATCGTCATACCTAAGCGCCGAGATGTCGTTGACCACCGTCGCGCCTGCCGCCAGCGCTGCCTCCATCACTGCGGCTTTGCGCGTATCGACCGACACCGCGACACCGCCCTTGGCCAGCGCCGTGATCACGGCGCGATACGCTCAATCTCGTCGCCCTCCCACAACTCCTTCGCACCCGGGCGGGTGGATTCGCCGCCAACATCGATCAATGCCGCGCCCGCCGCCGCCATGGCAAAGCCAGCATCAACGGCCGCCTGCGTGTCAAAATGCTTGCCGCCGTCCGAGAAACTGTCGGGGGTGACATTCAGGATGCCCATGATCTGCGGCTCGTTCAACCGGACCACGCGCTCGCCAAGTTTGAGCGCTCCGCGCGGGCGTGCGACATTGGCAAGTTGTGCCTGCGCCTGCTGTCCCACTGCGTCGGGCATGGCCGCAATCCAGTCGCCCAGCTCAGCGACGGGAACGATAGCTGATTTGACGCCCGCACCGTCACGCACGCTAACGTGGCAAGCAGCAAACCAGACGAGCGTATCGGCAATCCGCAAACAGGCGTCGTCCAACTCGTGCGGGCGATCAACGAAACAGGTCGGGCGGCAGTATAAGCGCGCGTCGGCGGCGATGGTGGCAAAATCGGATTTGGTCAGCGGTGTGAACATCAGATTTCCTCGCGCACTAGGGTTAGGACCCAAGCTTCTGTCCCTTCCTGTTTCCCCTCGAAGGCGGGGATCCATCACCGGAAGGTGCGGAATTTACCGGCTGGTGATGGGGCCCGGGGGAGCAGCCATATCATGCGCCGATTGCCAGAGCGCCTTAAGCCTCGTTGGCCAGCAACCAATCCTGCCGGACCGCGTCGATCACGCGCAGCCCCTCTGCCGATTCCATGTGCCAGAATGTCCAGCCATTGCAGCTGGGCGCTCCCTGAACGCTGGCACCGATTTGTGAATCAACCGCTGCTGCCGCCGTGGTCGAGCGATCCATCGATCCGCACCGTCGCGCGCCAGCGGCGCTTGCTGTCGGTCAGCACAGCGCCCGCCGGGATCATCCCGGCCTCTACCAACATGCCGAATGCCACACGTGTGGCCGCAGTCGGCGCCATCATCGTTTTTAGGGCACTTTCGTCGAGCGGCAGCGCCATGGCGATGCGTTCCTCGGCAGCAGCGATATAATCATCCTCGCGCTCAATTCCGATGAAGTGCCGCCCCAATCGCCGCGCCACCGCACCGGTGGTGCCCGTGCCAAAAAAGGGATCGAGCACCACGTCGCCGGGGTTCGAACAGGCGAGCAATATCCGGTACAGCAGCGCCTCGGGCTTTTGCGTCGGGTGAACCTTGTGCCCACCTTTCTTGAGCCGCTCCTGCCCGCTGCAAATCGGGATCAACCAATCCGACCGCATCTGCAATTCGTCATTCAGCGTCTTCATCGCACGGTAGTTAAAGACATATTTCACCTTCTCCCCCATGCTCGCCCAGATCAGGGTCTCATGCGCGTTGGTAAAGCGCGTGCCCTTGAAATTGGGCATGGGGTTGGCCTTGCGCCACACGATGTCGTTCAGGATCCAATAGCCCTGATCTTGCAGCGCCGCGCCAACGCGAAAGATATTGTGATAGCTGCCGATCACCCAGATGCTGCCGCCCGGCTTCAAAATCCGCCGCGCTTCGGCAAGCCAGGCGTGGGTGAAACGGTCATAAGCAGCGATGCTGTCAAACTTGTCCCATTCATCATTGACCGCATCAACCTGACTGCCATCGGGCCGGTGCAGATCGCCGCCCAGCTGCAGATTATAGGGCGGATCGGCAAAGATCATGTCGACCGATGCAGCAGGCAGGTCACGCATCATCGCGACGCAATCTCCCTGCAGGATGGTGTCGAGCGGCAGCGTCGCCGCAGCGCCACGCGCAGGGCCTGTGCCCACTTTTTCCATCACGCCCATCATCATCCCCCGCATGGCCGCGCACCAGCATAGGCACGCGGGGCGCTGGTTTGAGTCCAGCGACCTTCGCCGTCAAGCCCCGGACCCTAGGGATCGGGGCTGACAATATGGTTAACGCGGTGCGAACGAAAGGAGTCCGGCACCGCATATGGAGTCCCGCGATTCCGGCGGACTCAAGCTGTAGTGGTGTGGCGCAGAGGACTCACAGGTCAAAAAAATGTTGGGCGACCGGGGCAAAGCTGCGCCGGTGCAGCGGCGTCGGGCCAAGCGCCCGCAGCGCGGCCAGATGCGCGGCGCTGCCATAGCCCTTGTTGGACGCCCAACCATAGCCTGGATGCTCGGCATCCGCTGCGCGCATCAACGCGTCGCGATGCTGTTTCGCGATAATGCTCGCCGCCGATATGCACGGCTCCAACGCGTCGCCGCCAACGATCGCGCGCGCGGTGTAACGCCACTTGGGCAGGCGGTTGCCGTCGACCAGCACTTCAATCATCCCCACACCCATTGCGCTCCGGCGGAGGCCGGAGTTCTGGCTGGACATAGCCGCGCTGTCGGCCACGGCTCCGGCCTCCGCCGCAGCACAGTTGCCAGGCAAGTCTGGAGCATCTTGCGCCAGTTCCGCGACCAGTGCATCGACCGCGCGGATCATCGCCAGCATCGTCGCTTGCAGTATGTTGATGCGGTCAATCTCTTCGACGCTCGCCATGCCGATGGCCCAGTGACACCGCGTCTTGATCTGAGCTTCAAGCGCTATCCGACGAGTTTCGTTCAGCTTCTTGCTGTCATCCAACCCGGCAATACCGCCATCGCACAGCAACACCGCTGCGGCGACCACCGGCCCCGCCAGCGGCCCGCGCCCTGCCTCGTCGACGCCTACGATCATATCCGCCAAGGCGGATAGCGCCGCATTTCCCCCGCAGAATAGAGACAAATGCTATTTCCAGCCGGATCGGTGAGCCGCGCCTCGCGCCAGCCCCAGCTTTCATCTTGTGGCAATTGGTCGAACGCCAGTCCATCCGACTGCAATTGCGCAACCCAGCCATCGAGTGCGCGATGCTCAAAATAAATGATCGTGGTCGGCGACACGGCACCTTCATGGATCGACAAGGTTACACCGTTTGCAGCCTCAAACCGCGCATATCCATTGCCCGGACTATCGACGATCTGGGTCAGCCCCAGCGCGCGGTAAAAGCCGACCGACGCTGCATAATCGTCCGCGCCGACGGTGATCTGGTTCAGCGACGCGCCTGCCACCATCGCATCCTCGCGCACCCGCTGATGCGCCATCGGTCCATGTCCGCCGCCAAGCCCCGGTGCATCGCGCAGCGCGAGCCTTACGAATTCGATCGCTCGGTCTACCGCAGCCTCGGCGCTCATTCCCTGCCCCAACCCCGCCGCAACCGCGCTGGCGAGCGTGCATCCGGTGCCGTGTGTGCTGCCCGTTGCGATGCGCGGGCTGCGCCATTCGCGAAGCTTGCCATTGGGGCCGAGCAGTTGATCGACAATCTCGTCGCCCTCACCATGGCCGCCCTTGACCAGCACATGACAGCCGTGGCGCAGCACCGGCGCTATGCCGCCCAACGCGTTCAGCTCCGGCAAATTCGGGGTAACGACGGAGGCAACATCCATCAGCCGCCCAAATGCAGAAATTGTCCGCGCATCGGCCAGCACCGAGCCGCTGGTTGCCGCCATCACCGGGTCAAACACAATCGGTACACTGAGCGTGCTAAGCCGATCCGCGACTTTCTCCGCCGTCTCCGCACTCCCGATCATTCCGATCTTGACCGCATCGACGCCGATATCGCTCACCACGCTGTCGATCTGGGCGAGCACCATGGCGGTGGGCACAGCATGCACCGCCTGCACCCCCAACGTATTCTGCGCGGTAATGGCCGCAATCGCCGTCATCGCATGCGCGCCCATCATCGTGACGGTCTTGATATCCGCCTGAATCCCCGCCCCGCCGCCGCTGTCGGAGCCAGCGATGATCAGGATGCGCGCGGTCATAAACGGATTGCTCGCTCATAAATGGGGACAGTCCCCATTTTTTTCTGTTCATCTTTGCGGGCAACACCCCGCGCGCAGAAAAAATGGGGACTGTCCCCATTTATGCAGCAGCGCGTGGCGGTCACCGCTTGTAGCGCCGCACCGTCGATGCCGGATGCTTGGCCAGATGCTTGGCCTCACGGATTGGCCGGTCGAGCAGGTCGCCGCCGCAATTAGGGCAAATCTCGTCCAGCCGGTCGGAACAATTGGCGCAGAAGGTGCACTCAAAGGAACAGATGAAGGCACCATGCATCTGCGGCGGCAAATCCGCCCCACATTTTTCGCAATCGGGTCGCATTTCAAGCATTAGCTGGTCGCCTCTCGTACAGCATCACAAATCATATCCACCACGGCTTCAACCTGCCCAGCATCATCGCCTTCCGCCATCACGCGGATCAGCGGTTCGGTGCCCGACGGGCGGATCACCAAGCGGCCCTTGCCGTTCAGCGCCGCCTCACCCTCTGCAATTGTCGCCTTGACCGCCGCGTCGTCAAGCGGCGCGCCGCCCGCAAAGCGAACATTTTTCAAAAGCTGCGGCACCGGGTCAAACTGATGCAGCACTTCGCTCGCCGGTTTGCCCGCGCGAATGAGCTCGGCCAGCACTTGGAGCGCCGCGATAGTGCCATCGCCCGTCGTTGCATGATCGGACAGAATCATATGCCCCGACTGTTCGCCGCCGACGTTGAACCCGCCGGATTTCATCCGTTCAAGCACATAACGGTCGCCGACCTTGGTCCGCTCCAGCGTCAGCCCCTGCGCCTGCAAATGTCGCTCCAGCCCCAGGTTCGACATCACTGTTGCGACCACGCCGCCGCCGCGCAGCAGGCCCTGTCGCGCCCAGCTTGACCCGATCAGCGCCATGATCTGGTCGCCGTCGACAATCTTGCCCTGTTCATCGACAATGATCAGCCGGTCGGCATCGCCATCGAGCGCAATCCCAATGTCCGCCCCGCTGGCGACAACCGTTTCCTGCAGCAGCGCGGGCGAGGTCGATCCGCACAGATCGTTGATATTGGTGCCATTGGGCGTCACGCCAATCGCGATCACATCCGCGCCCAGTTCCCACAGCGCGGTTGGCGAGCTGTTGTACGCCGCGCCGTTGGCGCAATCGATCACGATGCGCAGACCGTCGAGCCGCACCGCCTCGGGCAGGCTTTGCTTCACCGCATGGATATAGCGCCCGCGCGCATCCTCGATCCGCTTGGCGCGCCCGATGGCGTCGGACGCGGCCAGCTTCGGTTCGCTCGCAAGCAGTCGTTCGATCTGCCGCTCATCCTCGTCCGACAGCTTATAGCCATCGGGGCCGAACAGCTTGATGCCATTGTCGTGAAAGGGATTGTGGCTGGCCGAAATCATGACGCCCAAATCGGCGCGCATCGACCGGGTCAGCATCGCCACCGCCGGGGTCGGCATCGGCCCCACCTGCACCACATCCATCCCCACGCTGGCAAAACCTGCCACCAGCGCATTTTCGATCATATAGCCCGATAGGCGCGTGTCCTTGCCTATCACCACCCGGTGCTTGTGGTCGCCGCGCAGGAAATGCGCGCCCGCCGCCATGCCGACGCGCATCGCGACCTCGGCCGTCATCGGCACCTGATTGGTCAGCCCGCGAATCCCGTCGGTGCCGAAAAACTTGCGCATCGCAGTGACGCTCCCTAACCCTTTAATCGATGACCGAAATCAGCTTGCGCCGCCCGACCCTTTCACCGCCCCGCCTAGTGCCGCCGCCCGCCCTTGGCAAGTTGGCCGCACAGTGGAAAGCAGCAAGATGTTGAAAACTCTGCGCCGCGCGATTTTGCCGGCCAAGCCGTCAGCAGTGGTGATTATCGGCGCGCTCTTGACCGGTATCGCGCTTGGCGCGCTGGCCGGTCAATATGCGCCCGATACTGCGCCAACCTCGGTCGAATATATCAAACCGTTCGGCACCCTATGGCTGTCCGCGCTGCAGATGACGATTGTGCCGTTGCTGGTGGCGCTGCTGATCACCGGGATCAACGCGGCCTCGACCGCTGCGCGATCGGGCGTCGTGGCGACGCGGGCTGTGCTGACCTTTCTGGTGCTGCTCACCGCGTCGGCGACCTTCGCGGCGGTGATCATGCCGCTCATTCTCGACGCCTTCCCTACCCCGGATGCGGCCGTGGCGGCCTTTCGCGCTGCTTCGGGCGAAGGCGCCGAGCAAGCCGCCGTCCCGACATTTGGTCAGTTCATTGCAACGCTGCTGCCGACCAACATCGTGGCGGCAGCCGGGGCGAACGAGATTTTGAAGCTCGTTGCCTTCACCACCATCTTTGCTTTTGCGATTTCGCAGCTCCCCGATGCGACGCGCGCACCGCTCACCACCTTCTTCCGCGCTTTGGGAGAGGCGATGCTGGTAGTGATCAACTGGATCCTCGCGCTGGCTCCGATCGGCGTCTTTGCGCTGTGCTATGCGGTCGCGGTCGAAACCGGGCTTGCCGCGCTGGGGGGGCTTGCCCATTATGTCGCGGCAGTATCGGCCATCGGCATCATGCTCACGCTGCTGGCCTATGCCTTCGCCTTCATCGCCGCGCGGCTTAATCCCGCTGCGTACGCCCGCGCCGTCGTGGCCCCGCAGGCCGTTGCCATCTCAACGCAAAGCTCGCTCGCCTCGCTCCCCGCCATGCTCAAGGCGTCCGAAGCCGTTGGCGTCCCGGCCCAGCGTGCCGATGTCATCCTGCCCATCGCCGTCGCG
>JAAUPH010000088.1 GCA_012035435.1 Sphingopyxis sp.
GACCGGCCCTGATGGAGCTTGGTGGCATTGCACCGGGGACGCCGGAGTTCACCACATGGGGGGGCCGCCTGTTCTTCGTGCCGGCGTTCGTCGGCGGCGTGTTCGGCCTGCTCGGCGGGTACCTCACCGATCGCCTCGGTCGCCGGCGCGTGCTCACCTGGAGCATCCTGCTGTACGCCTTTTCGGCACTGGCGGCTGCCTATTCGACGTCGGTGGAGATGCTGCTCTTCTTCCGCTGCACGACTTTCGTCGGCGTCTGCGTCGAGTTCGTCGCCGCCGTCGCCTGGCTCGCCGAACTCTTCCCGCAACTGCTGGGTGGCAAGATCGTGGCGACGCGACAGGAGGTGCTGCATTTCGGCGCACCCCAAGGCGACCCCCGCTTCACCGCACCGCAACTCCCGGTGTGGGCCGACTTCAACAATGGCGCGATCGTTTATGGCATTCCGGATATCGAGGGGCAGGGTTTCAAGCTCGCGTTTGACGATCACGGTCCACGCGTTGACCCCGACACCCATGACCGCCGCGTGAGTGAAGCGACTGTGACGCGAGCCCGCGCTTACCTTGCGCAGCGCTTCCCCGCGCTCGCCGACGCGCCGCTGATCCACAGCCGCGTTTGCCAATATGAAAATAGCAGCAACGGTGACTTCCTGATCGACCGCCTGCCCGGCACCGAACGCGTCTGGCTGGTCGGCGGCGGATCGGGGCATGGGTTCAAACATGGCCCCGCGGTGGGGAAACGCGTGGCAGCACATGTGCGCGATGCGACATTGGCGGTGGAACCAAGGTTTTCGCTGGCGACAAAGGGCGCGGTTGCGGCGCGGACGGTGTTTTGACCCCTTGGTCATCCCCGCGAAAGCCGGGGGGCCAGGGCGGGGTGGGCGCTGTTCAGCCCTGGGTTCCCGCTTTCGCGGGGATGACAAGTGGGGTGGGAAAATGGGTTTGCAGAGCTGCCACAATATAGCGGATTTCCGCGCGCTCGCGAAGCGCCGCCTCCCTTGGCCCGTGTTCGACTATATCGACGGCGCCGCCGATGATGAAATTACCCGCCAGCGCAACCGCACCTCCTTTGACGATTGCGATCTGATTCCGCGCGTGCTCGCGGGCGTCGAACAGGTCGATATGCGCACGACGCTGTTCGGGCGCGAGCTGGCGATGCCGCTGTTCCTGTCCCCCACCGCGCTGCAACGCCTGTTCCACTGGCAGGGCGAACGCGCTGTGCTGCGTGCGGCGGCGGATGCCGGGACATGTGCGGGCATCAGCAGCCTTGCCACCATCGGCCTTGCCGAAGCGGGCGCGCTGACGAATGCACCCAAGCTCTTCCAGCTTTATGTCCATAAGGACGAAGGGTTGAACCATGCGATGCTTGAGGCCGCGCGCGCCGCCAGGTTCGACGCGGTCGCGCTGACGGTTGACACCATTGTTGGCGGCAACCGCGAACGCTGTCTGAAATCCGGCTTCACCTCGCCGCCGCGCTTCACGCCGGGCAATATGCTGTCTTACGCGATGAAGCCCGGCTGGGGCCTCAACTATATGCTCCGCGATAAATTCAGCCTGCCGAACCTCGCTGATCATGTCGCCGAAGGATCGAGCGTACCCAAATCGGTCGCCGATTATTTCTCGACTATGCTCGACCAGAGCCTCGACTGGACTCGTGCCGAGGCGATTCGCAAGGCATGGGATGGCCCCTTTTGCCTGAAAGGCATCATGGCGGTCGAAGATGCGCGCCGCGCAGTCGACATTGGCGCCACCGCGGTCATGGTGTCGAACCACGGCGGGCGGCAGCTGGACGGCAGCCGCGCGCCATTCGATGCGCTGGCCGAGATTGTCGATGCGGTCGGCGACCGGATTGAGGTGATCTGCGACGGCGGCATCACGCGCGGCACCCATGTGCTGAAAGCGCTGAGTGCCGGGCCAAGGCCTGCTCAGGCGGGCGGCTTTATCTGTACGCGCTGGCGGCAGCGGGAGAGGATGGCGTCGCCCGCGCCCTCACCCTGCTGCGCGCCGAGATGGAGCGCGGCATGAAGCTGATGGGCGCAAGATCGCTGGCCGATTTGTCGCGGGATAATTTGCGGTGGCGATGAAATACCCTCTCTGTCGCGCAGCGATGGGGAGGTGGCGCTAAGCGCCGGGGGGGGGGGGGCGGCGCTGGTATTGAGCAACGCATCCTTGCGTCTTGCCGCACCAGCTCCGTCAGGCCTGCGGCCTGGCACCTCCCCATGCCCTGCGGGCACAGGGAGGAGTTTCGTTAGGCCACCTCTTTCTTCCCCAACCCGCTCCAGTCGATATTCCGCGTCATGTACATCACGCCCGCGAGCGCGAAGAACATCAGCACCGATCCGATCAGCAGCGAATAAGCCTCCAGATTGAGCAGCACATAGAGCAGCGCATAAAGCCCGGTGAGCAGCGCGGCGAGGAAGCGCGCCCGTTTCCAGCTCTTCAGCACCGCCGCGCTATAGGCGCTCAGCAAGCCAATGATCGCCGCCGACGCCAGCAAATATGCAAAGGTGAACCCAATCAACTCGGCAAAGGCGAGCAGCAGCACGAAGAACAGCACCAGCGCGACTCCGGTCAGCAGATATTCCGCCGCCGCCACCCGCGCCCCGCCGATGATGTCGAACATCAGAAAGGCAACATAGGTAAATCCGATGAAGAGGAAGCCATATTTGATCGCGCGCTCAACCTGGCTGTACAGGTTGACGGGCTCGATCAGGCTGATCGTCACGGCTTTTGCCTGACCACTACTGGAGCGGCCATCCGATGCTGCCTCGACCGCGACCATAGCATCGTCGGTGCCGCTCGGTCGCGGCATGCCCAGATCGTCGGTCAGCACCTGCGCTTGTCCCAGCGCCAGATTTGATACGGCATAGGTTGCGCTAAATCCATCTTCCCGCACGCTGCGCGTCGTCGGCAGGAAATCGCCGCCAAAGCTGGGGTTGGGCCAGGTCGATTTGACCGTGAATCGCGTGTCCACCCCGCGCGGGACCAGACGGAAATCGCCCAGCCCGCGCACGCCAACCTGATAGGTCAGTTCGAGCGGTGCACCGGCGGTCCAGTCGATAAAGGCGAAAGTGCCCGAATTGCCGGACGACATCAGACCTTTCCCCGGTTGCAGCGCGACCGCGGTGCCGTTCACCGTCAGGCTGTTGCCGTCGATCAGCCCGCGCGCATCGCTGACCCCCAGCCGTACCTCGGCGCGGTTCAGCAACAACGCCTCGCGCGTCACGCCATAGCGCGCCAAATCCGGGGGGCAGCGCAAAGCGCGCCGTCCCGGCGATCCGACTTTCATAGACCACGGTTTCATATATCGCCTTTTTGCGCTTTTCGGGTTTGATCGTCACATCGGCACGGTTGCTGAGCGGTGATAGGAACAGTTCGCGCACCCGTGTGACGTTGCGCGTCACATCGCGGCCATTTTCGGTCACCACCTCGGCCTCGGTCGCGGTATAGGGGATGACGAGGACCGGTCCGGCGATGGTCTGCGACCCGCCCCAACCTTCGCCAATTGCCGCCTGCGCCGTCTCCGCCTGCTGCTGGCGGTCCCACACCAGCCCATAGACCATGAGCAACGGCACCATCAGTGCGGCCGCAATCAATACCGCTATGGCGAGCTTCACACCAGGGCTGCGCTCGCGCCGCGCGGGCGGCTCATGAGGGGGGGAGGCGGCGACGTCGGACACGAACATTCTCCTTGTCAATCAACTCACCGCTAAAAATACACGGTTCATCGATCATAGCAAGAGCCATGTTCAACGCAACGCGCACAACAAAAAACCCCCGCCGAAGCGGGGGTTCCCTGAAACACGATAGCGCGGTTCTTAGAAGGTGAAACCGACCGAGAACATAATTGCGGCGTCGAACAGCGTGTCGGCTGCCGGAATACCGGTTTTCTCGATATCAGTGTCGATATAGCGCACGCCCACGGTGGCGGGACCCACAGCAACATCGGCACCCAGCGACCAGTCGAGATAATTGCCGCCGGACGCCAGCGCACCCAGCGCGCCGTCGGTGTAACCGACCGAACCCACCAGCGTTACCGGCGTGTTGGGGATGGCGGTCGACAGGCCGAGGCCAAGATAGAGATTGTCGCTGTCGCCGAGCGAGGCCTGGCTCCAGCTGTAACCCAAGGTGCCGGTCGCGGTTACGGGACCAATGTCATGCGACAACTTGGCAATGGTTTCGAAATAATCGCTGGGACCCGCAGCATTGGTACCATCGGGATACCAATAATAAATGAGCCCGATGTCGAGGTTCGTGCCCTCGGCAAGTTCAGTATTATATCCGGCATACAGATCGACTTCGACTTCACCATAGACCGGGGTGTCGTCCAGATTCGAACCCCAAACGCCGGCGTAAAAGCCGCTTTCATGGCTTACGGTGATCGTCGGCTGCACTGCGAAATCTTCGCCCGACAGTGAAACGCCGCGGAAACGATAATCGGACACGAGGGAAATTCCGCCCGACACCGTGATCGGGCCGCTTTCTTCTTCAGCCGCGGCATCCTGAGCAAAGGTCGGCGTCGCAGCGGTAGCGAGCAACAGGCCCGCGATGGCGGCAAATGATTTCTTCATGGGTTGATCCCCTTCTTCGTTACAAAACTGGATCGTCCCGCCTGCGTGAATCGGACATGCCTTCGTTTCATTCGGGGCGGGCACGCGCCAACTTACCGCGGTAAAGTTGCCTAATTTGCTGCGACGCACAAACAAAAATGCGCGTAAGATGCAATCGGTCCCGCAAGTGTGACATTGCCGCAACAAAGTGATGCCATCTTCCCGGCAGCGCCCAGACCCGCTAAAGCGTCCGAAATCCCCTCTTGCCATGGACCCGATCAACCCAATGAGCGACCACAACCCCGGCCTGCGCCCCTGGCGCGACATTCACCGCCGCCAGTGCCGCCAGATCATGGTCGGCGCCGTTCCCGTTGGCGGCGGCGCGCCCATCACCGTCCAAACGATGACGAATACGCTGACCAGCGATCCGGTGGCGACGATCAACCAGATCCGCCGCTGTGAAGAAGCCGGTGCCGACATCATCCGCGTATCCTGTCCCGACACCGACAGCACCGCTGCGCTGGGCAAGATCGTCCGCGCCGCGCGCGTACCCATCGTCGCCGACATTCACTTTCACTATAAGCGCGCGCTGGAGGCGGCGGATGCGGGCGCGGCCTGCCTGCGCATCAACCCCGGCAACATCGGCTCATCCCAGCGCGTCGCCGAAGCGTCCGCGCGGCCAAAGCCAATGGCTGCGCGATCCGCATCGGCGTCAACGCGGGCAGCCTCGAAAAAGACCTGCTCGAAAAATATGGCGAGCCCTGCCCCGAAGCGCTGGTCGAAAGCGCGCTCGACCATATCAAACTGCTCCAGGATCATGATTTCCATGAATATAAGGTCGCGGTGAAAGCGTCCGACGTGTTCCTCGCCGCCGCCGCCTATCAGCAGCTTGCCGAAGCGGTCGATTGCCCGCTGCATCTTGGCATCACAGAGGCGGGCGGGCTCATCGGCGGCACCGTCAAATCCTCAATCGGCATGGGCAGCCTGCTGTGGTTCGGCATCGGCGACACCATCCGCGTGTCGCTGTCTGCCGAACCCGAGGAAGAAGTGCGCGTCGGCTATGAAATCCTCAAAGCCCTCGGCCTACGCACGCGCGGCGTGCGGGTCGTAAGCTGCCCCAGCTGCGCGCGGCAAGGCTTCGACGTCATCCGCACCGTGCAAAAGCTGGAAGATGCGTTGAGCCACATCAAAACCCCGATGTCGCTGTCCGTCCTGGGCTGCGTCGTCAACGGCCCCGGCGAAGCACGCGAGACCGACATCGGCATCACCGGCGGCGGCAACGGCAAGCATATGGTTTATCTGTCAGGCGTGACCGACCACCATGTCGCCGACGCCGACATGGTCGCGCATGTCGTCAAACTGGTTGAGGCCAAAGCCGCCGAAATTGAAGCGGGGACGAGCGTGAGCATGGATGTGACGCACGGGAAGGCGGCTTGATCATGTTCTGGGCGCTTTTAGCGACGCTGTCCGCCGAACCACCTTTCCCAGAACGCATCCCGAGCATGATCGAAAATTGCATACACGCAGCGCTGGAGTCGAGGACCCTGTCCAAGGAAGATGGCAGCCATAAATATATCTGCGGCGGACAAGTGGCTGAGGAATTTTGGGATTATCTTGAAAAGAAGCACGTTGAGGCGTCGGACCAGACAACCGACAATGGCATATGGTCCTCGCGATATTTCCCGCTGGGAGGCTGCTTCAAGCGGGTCCGCAATTTGGATGGAACGAGCGCCACAGGCGGTTTAAGCTGCACCATTTGGATACCCTATCGCATTGACAAGAAAGCAGATGATTGAAACCGGTTGTCGTTTACCAGCGCGAATGCCACTTGATGTTTTCTAGAATTTTGGTAGAAATTTCTAGAAAGGATCGCCGCGATGGGTCTCAGCATCAAGAATGACGAAACCGAACGGCTTGTTCGCGAATATGCGCAGGAGCAGGGCCTGAGCATGACCGAGGCCATCCGACATGCCATCTTACAGGTCCGGAACAGTCAGCGGGCGACAAAAATGGCTGACGCGGCGCGTCGCAAGCAGGCGATTGACGACATTGTGGATAGCTTTGCGAAGCTTCCCGTGATCGACTCCAGCGTCAATGCCGACGAATGGATGTATGACGAAAACGGCTTACCGCATTGATTGTCGTCGATTCATCTGCGGTGATCACCATTGTCAAGGCGGAGCCCGATGCGCGAACTTTCGCATCAACGATGCGCAATGCTCCCGCTTTGGCGATGGCGGCTCCAACCAAGCTAGAGGTAATGATGGTCGCCGGCGGACAATATGGTCCCGAGGGATTGCTCAAAGCGCAGCTGTTGTTCACCGAACTCGCAATTCAAATTCTTGCCTGGTCCGAACCGTTGAGCGATCGCGCCGTCGACGCCTTTATGGAATTTGGCAAGGGTCGCCACCCTGCCCAACTCAACTTCGGCGACTGCATGGCCTATGCACTCGCCAAATCGCTCGATGCCCCGCTCCTTTACAAGGGCGGCGATTTTTCCAAGACCGACATTAGATCCGCCCTATGACCCTCTCCATCCGCCCCGCCGCGCGCGCCGACATCGCCTTGATCGCGCAGTTTATCCGCGACCTTGCCGACTATGAAGAGCTAGCCCGCGAAGTGCGCTTTGACGAAGCTGCGCTCGGCGAACGGCTGTTCGGCCAGCGCCCTTATGCAGAGGTCATCATCGGCCAGCTGGACGGCGTGCCGCATGGGCTTTGCTGCTGTTCTTCCATCAATTTTTCGACCTTCGAGGGCGACCCGGAATTTATCTGGAGGATTTGTTCGTGCGCCCCGCAGCACGCGGCTCGGGCCTCGGCAAAGCTTTGCTGGCGCACCTTGCCAAATTGGCGGTGCAGCGCGATTGCGCGCGGCTCGAATGGGGCGTGCTTGATTGGAACACACCCAGCATTGGCTTTTACCAGTCGCTTGGCGCACGGCTGATGGACGAATGGACGGGGATGCGCGTCGATGGCGATGCGCTGACCCAATTGGCAGGAGCAAAGTGATGCGGATGATTTTGGGGCTGGTTCTGGCATTGGCGATGGTGCCACCAGTTGCAGCGCAGACCAGCCGCACCGGCGACCAGCTCGACGGCACAGCGGTGATCAACCGGCTCGACGCGAATGATCTCAAGGTGGGTGAGACCCACCGTTTCTGGTTCCGCGCGGGCGATACGGCGCTGGCGCAGGCGTGGTTCGTGCCCGTCGTCGTGGTCAAGGGCGCGAAGCCCGGCCCACGCCTCCTCCTCACCGCCGGTATTCACGGCGACGAACTCAGCGGCATCGCCGTCCTCCACCGCCTGGCGCGCGAGATGACCCCGCGAAGCTCAGCGGATCGCTGGTCATGGTGCCGGGGCTCAACACCCCCGGCCTCAACAATTCGACGCGCAGCTTCACGCCGCGCGGCGGCACTGGCGGCGACAATATGAACCGCGTCATGCCGGGCAAAGACACGCCGGGCAGCAGCCTCGCCGATATTTACGCGCACAATCTGTGGCACCGGCTGATGCGCCCCAACGCCGACCGGATGATCGACCTGCACACTCAGTCGCGCGGTACATCCTATAACCTCTACGCCTTCGTCAGCACGCCCGAAGCGCGCGAAATTGCCGAGGCGATTGCGCCCGACACCATTCGGCTCGACCCCGGCCAGCGCGGGACAGTGGAAAATGAAATGGTGCCCGCCGGCGTCCCCGCTATTACGCTGGAGCTCGGCGCGCCTGAAGTGTGGGACGAGGCGATGATTACGCGCAGCTACAACGGCATATTGCGCGTGATGGCCAGCATGGCGATGCTGCCCCCCGGCGCCGCGCCGCCCACGACCGGCAAACCCTTCGTCGCGAACAACCAGACGCAGCTGCGCAGCCCGCACGGCGGCTGGGTGACGCTGCATGTGCGCCTGAACGACATGGTGACGGCGGGCCAGCCAGTCGCAACCATCGCCGATGCCTTCGGCCGCAACCGAACCACGCTCACTGCA
>JAAUPH010000089.1 GCA_012035435.1 Sphingopyxis sp.
ATGCCGGCGTGCCCAGCGCGGCATCGCGCATCGAACTCGCCGACCTGCGCGAGCGGCTGCGCAAACTGGAAGCCATCGCGGCGGGCGTGGACCTCTGATGGCAATTGTGGCAGGGGCGCTGCAATGCGCAGCCTCCCTGACATTTTCGACGAATATGATTTTCTCGACGGCGATGATCGCTACCGCCTGTTGATAGAGCTGGGGCGCTCGCTTGAGTCGATGCCCGACGCGCTCAAAACCGATGCCACGCTGGTCCGCGGCTGTTCAGCGAGCGTTTGGGTCTATCCGCTCCCCGCCGACAATGGCCGCCTCCACTTCCTCGCCGACAGCAATGCCGCGATCACCAAGGGCATTGTCGCACTGGTGCTGAGCGCGGTGCAGGACCGGCCCGCCGCCGACGTGTCCGCAATGGACATCGCCGCCGCGCTCGCGCCCTTCAACCTGACCGCCCAGCTGTCGTCCAACCGGACGCAGGGCGTCCCCAACATGATCGCGCTGGTGCAGGAGACCGCACGGCGGATGATGGCAGAATAGAGCGCGACTATCGCGGACAAGAAAAGGGCGCCGGAAGTGCTTCCGGCGCCCTTTGTCTATGCCCAAAGGCGCAGCGGTTTAGAGCGTTTTCTAGTCAGGTGGAATCACCTGACGGCTCGGAAAACGCGACAAATCAAAAACCTAGAGTGGTTGATCTGGCGCAGCCAGATCGGAAACCGCTCTAGAAGCTGACCTTCACCCCGACGCGCACCCCGTACAGCGACTGGCGCGAGACCAGATCGACGTTCGGGCTGACGACGTTCGTGTAGCGATATTGCACACAGGGTTGCGTCGATGCCGTGTTGATGTTGGCCGTCGGCGTTGGACCATTGGCGGTCGCGACGCTCAGGCACTGCACGTTGGCAATTGCGGCGGCATAGGGGAATGCCACCTGACGCAGTGCGCCCCAATCGCTGTCGATGATGTTCAGGACATTCTCGACATCGGCAAACAGACGCAGCTTGGCGTTGCCGACGAACAGCGGCAATTCCTGGCTGAAGCTAAGGTCGATCTTGAAGAAGTCCGGAGACGTCTGCGAGTTCTTGGACAAGATCTTGCCGCGCTGCCCTTCCAGGCCCAGGCTGGTGACGAGCGAGTTGAACGCCGCTTCGGCCTGTGCACCCGTCTGGACAACCACGCCATTGACCACGCGATCACCGAACGACACGCGGGGATCGTTGAGCAGCGGCACGTACAGCAGGTGACGGCTGCCCGTTCCGGTGGTGCCGAACACCACGCTGCGCGCCGACGAGCTGGTGCCTGTCGTGTCGAAGGTGGTCAGGCTGTACGGACGGCCTGAGCGATATTCGCCGAACAGGCTCAAACGCGTTTCATTGTCGCCAAAGAATTCGCGTTTGAAGTTGATGCCGAATTTCCACTGGTCCTTGATCTCATAGATTGAACGGCCATAGGATGCGGCGTTCGGCGTGTTGAACACGTTGTTGTTGTACAGCGAGCCTGCCGTCGTCGACGTGATGGCATTTTCGTCCTTCACATCGGCGCGGGTATAGCTGCCCTCGATGCCCAGACCAAAGTCCCAGTCCTTGGCAAAACGCGCCACGGCGACATAGCTGCGACCACGGGTGCTGTTGGTCATCAACAGGTCCTGGTTGGGACCCGATGTGCCCGCCAGGTTGCCAAAGCGCGCGCGGCCGTCGGGCAGGGTGCCGATCTGGACCGAACGAATGTCGGTCCACTGATACCCCTGCAGCACATTGCCATAAAGGAAGTTGGCACCGAACAGCCAGCCATCGCCCAGCGGGCCAAGGTCCGCTTCATAATCGGCCGACAGCGTGGCGCGCAGTTGACGCGCAATTTTAAGGTCAGGGTCGATCGCGTTGACCGGGGCATTGGCGAGCAACGTAGTGTTCGTGGCCAGGAACTGCCCCACCAAGGCCGGAATGGTCTTGAGCGACACATTGTTCAAAGCCGCGGCGCAAATCGCCGCGGCATTGGGTGTTGCTGCAGGAATGTTACAGCCCGCAGCCGAAGTGTTGCGGTCGATCGTCACCGAGTTGCTGAGCTGGCCCGTGTTGGAGAAGCTGTTCGACAGGAACACGTCCGGGGTGCCACCAGCGAAAACGCCGACGCCGCCGCGAATGATCAACCGGTCCGACGCTTCGTAGCTGAAGCCAACGCGCGGTTGGAATACACCCTTGCCATCGAAGGTCGCTCGGTTCGAAAATCCATGCCGCGCCACAAAATTCGGGTTGAGCGGCGGCTTTTCCGCGTTTGCAAACAAGTCAAATCGCGCACCGATGGTCAGCAGCAGCTGATCATTGACCTGCCAATCGTCTTGCAGGCCGAACGTAAAGCTCGAACTGCCGAAAATGGCGGCGGCATCATTGGGGTCAAGGCTGGGGACCGCATTCTGATAAATCAGACGACCTGCGTTGCCCGCCTGAAAATCGGCGATCGAATCAAAGTAGAAGGTACCCAGAGTGTTCTGGACGAACAGATTGTCGACGTTGGTCTGGGTGTAGCCGAACAGCGCCTTGAACTGGTGGGCACCGGCATCGAGCCGGGCGGTGAAGTCGACCGACAGGTTGTCGGTGTTCAGGGCGTTGGAGTGGCGCGACTGGTCCGGACCAAAAAGATGCGCGGAACGCCATCGGTGCACGACGTGCGCGACCCCGTTTGCACGGCGTCGGCGCAGACCGCGATTTCACCCAGCGTCTTTTCACCATAAGGGATCTGGCCCCGGTTATAGTCGCGGTATGATGCGCGCAGTTCGGTCGAGAATTTATCCGACCAGGTGCTGTTCAACTGGACGACGCCCGAATTGACCTCTTCCGACAATTCATACCCGGTCGAAAACAGGCCCAGCGTCGGACTCGTTGTGCTGGTCGACGTATTGCGCTGGTTTGCCTGCGTACCAATGTTGCGAATGTAAGTGGCCGAGAAGCGATGATCGTCGGTCACGTTCCAGTCGAGCTTGGCAACGATCTTTTCGTCTTCCTCAATGCCGTTCCGGATCACGCCCAGCGTGTCATAGCCATAGCGATTCTGCGCGATGGTGTTGATCGTGTTGACCAAGGTTTCGGTCACGCCGGGGATGGGTTGGGCAAAGCCCTGACCAATCGGACCGCTGTCAAACGGGTCGCTCTCTTCGGTCTTTTCATAGGCAAGCATGAAGAACAGCTTGTCCTTGATGATCGGGCCCGACAGCACGCCGCCATATTGCTTCGAATCAAACTCCAGGTCGATGTCGCGGCCGCGCGAACGCGTACCGGTCAGGCTCTGGTCGGTGTAGGCAAAGAAAGCCGAACCACGGAACTTGTTGCCGCCCGAGCGCAGCAGCACGTTGATCGCGCCGCCCTGAAAATCGCCTTCGGAGACGTCATAGGGAGCAACTTTGACCGAGAATTGTTCGATGGCGTCGAACGGCACCGGGCCGCGCGAGGTCGGCAGGCCGCCGTTGTTCAGACCGAAATCGTCTGAAAACTGGACCCCATCGACCGAGAAACGGTTAAGACGGCCATTCTGTCCGGCGATTTCGATGGTGCGGCTGTTCGACAGATCGATCGTCGCAAACGGGTCGCGGCGGGCAAGGTCACGGATGTCGCGGTTAATCGATGCGACGCCCTCAATGTCTTCGCGGCCGAGCGCAGTGATCGGGCCGGTCGAGGTTTCAAGCGCGCCCGATACCGATGCGGCGGTCACGACAATCGCGGCCTGTTCCTGCAGCGTCACGGGCAGGCGGAACGGACTACCGGCCTGAAGGTTAAGGTCGGTAACCTGCGCCGATTCAAAGCCGTCTGCCTCGATCAGAACGGTGAAGGGGCCGCCGATACGCAGGCCGTTGGCCGAAAAGCTGCCCTCTGCGTCGGTCGTTGTGTTGAACGTCGTGCCCGAAGGTTCGTGGGTCAGGCGGACATTGGCGCCGGCAACGGGGCCAGCCGCCGATTCGACGGTACCACGGACGGATGCGGTGGTTTCCTGCGCATAGGCGGGAGCGGCCATGGCGGCGGCAAAGCTGATCGCCGCGACGCTAGCGGCCAAATAATGACGGATATGCATGTTTCGGTCTTCCCCTGATGTGGCGGGACAGCCGATCGCGAAAAAATGGGAGAGCGCGATCAGCCAGTCTGCTGGCCCATAAGCGGCGCTCTATGGCACGATTGTGACAATGCAAGGGGGGGCGTGTAACATTCCCTGCCACGGGAAATGTTATCGCGATAACTCAAGGGTTTGATTGATTTGTGACCTGTTTGTTACGGCCAAGTTTTTTTGCACTGTTGCTGCGGCGCAACAATATTTCTCATGGTGCCCGAATCAGTTGTCGGTGTGCACCGCTCAGGCGGCGTCACCCGCCTCTGCCTTTTTGTCGGAGTAAACGCGCACGGGGATTTTGCGGCCGTCCACCACATCTTTATCGACCACGATTTCGACTACGTCGCTTAGGTCGGGCAGTTCGAACATGGTGTCGAGCAGGATCGCCTCAACGATAGAGCGCAGCCCGCGCGCACCGGTTTTGCGCTCGATGGCCTTTTTGGCAATCGCCACCAGCGCATCGTCGGTCAGGGTCAGTGCCACATCTTCAAGATCGAACAGCTTCTTATACTGTTTGGCCAGCGCATTTTTGGGCTCTGACAAAATCTTGACGAGCGCGTCGATGTCCAGATCCTCAAGCGTTGCAATAACCGGCAAGCGGCCGACGAATTCGGGGATCAGCCCGAATTTGAGCAGATCCTCAGGCTCGATATTGCGGAGCAATTCACCCGTGCGGCGGTCGTCGGGCGCGGCGACATGCGCGCCAAAGCCGATCGACTTTTTCTGCAACCGGTCGCCGATAATCTTGTCGAGCCCGGCAAAGGCGCCGCCCGCGATGAACAATATGTTGGTCGTATCGACCTGGAGGAATTCCTGCTGCGGATGCTTGCGCCCACCCTGCGGCGGCACGCTGGCGGTGGTGCCTTCCATCAGCTTGAGCAGCGCCTGCTGCACCCCTTCGCCCGACACGTCGCGCGTGATCGAGGGGTTTTCCGCCTTGCGGCTGATCTTGTCGATTTCGTCGATATAGACGATGCCGCGCTGCGCCTTTTCGACATTATAGTCGGACGCCTGCAGCAGCTTGAGGATGATATTCTCGACATCTTCGCCGACATAGCCCGCCTCGGTCAGCGTCGTTGCATCGGCCATGGTGAAGGGAACGTCGAGGAAGCGGGCGAGCGTTTGCGCAAGCAGCGTCTTGCCGCTGCCGGTCGGGCCGACGAGCAGGATGTTGGATTTGGCCAGTTCGACATCATCGCCGCGCCCCGAATTGGCGAGTCGCTTGTAGTGGTTGTGCACCGCCACCGACAGGACGCGCTTCGCCACCGTTTGGCCGATGACATAGGCGTCGAGATGCTGGCAGATTTCCAGCGGCGTCGGCACGCTGCCGTCCTTGCGCGCGGCAACGCCGCCCTTGATTTCCTCGCGGATGATGTCGTTGCACAGTTCGACGCATTCATCACAGATGAACACGGTCGGCCCGGCGATGAGCTTGCGGACCTCGTGCTGCGACTTGCCGCAGAAAGAGCAATAGAGGGTGCTCTTTGAATCGGAGCCGCTCAACTTCGTCATGCTAATCCTTTTTCGGTCGGCTTTGCCGTGCTGCCAACCTTAAGCGGTCATTCTAAAGGCTGACCACCCTAATGCAATATGGCATTTGGGTGACGCCGGTTGCTGATCTCATACGGGACGCATGGCTCACACCGCGTCAAGAAACGCGGTTACCAAATCCGCGCCCGCACCCGTGTCATTCGCTCTTGTCGGCGCCTTCGCCATCGGCGGGACGGCTGCCAAAGACATGGTCGACCAGGCCAAATTCCTTGGCCTCGTCGGCCTCCAGAAAATTGTCGCGGTCCATCGCCTTTTCGATCACGTCAATCGGCTTGCCGGTATATTTGACATAAAGCTCGTTCATCCGCGCGCGGATGCGAAGAATTTCGCGTGCCTGAATTTCAATGTCCGATGCCTGACCGCGCGCCCCACCCGACGGCTGGTGGATCATGATGCGGGCATTGGGCAGCGCAACGCGCATGCCCGGTTCGCCAGCAGCAAGGAGAAAGCTGCCCATCGAACAGGCCTGACCGATACAGAATGTGCCGACGCGCGGGCGTATATATTGCATGGTGTCATGGATCGCCATGCCCGCCGTCACCACCCCGCCCGGCGAGTTGATGTACATGAAAATGTCCTTCTTCGGATTTTCCGATTCAAGGAACAGCAACTGGGCGACGATCAGCGACGCCATTTGATCCTCCACCTCGCCCGTCACGAACACGATCCGTTCGCGCAGCAGCCGGGAGAAAATATCGAAACTGCGCTCGCCGCGGCTCGTCTGTTCGACGACCATGGGGACCAGCGCGCTGATAATGGCATTGGGGTCTTGCATGGGGATTTGTTGTTCCTGTCTGATTTGGCCGCCTACATCGTGGCCCAGCGGCGATAGCGCAAGAGGCTTAACCTTTTTGCGCGTGGTTTCGTGGGAGGGGGCGGCGGCAAGGTCTCTGCACCAGCTTCGTCACCCCCGCGCCGGCGGGGGCCCAGCTGCAAAGCCTGAAACCCGCACCGGCCAACGCTGGATTCCCGCTTTCGGGCCTATGGCGCAAGAAAATGGATGCGGCCTGTTTGCCGTCTCCCCGCCCACCCGTGCAACCCCGATTGCCTATCGCGGGCGGCCTGCTTACATCTGACCTCGACCACAACCCTTGGAGCATCCTCATGACCCTGTTGCCGCATCTTGCCACGTCCCACCCCAGCACCATGGCGGAGGAGGATAGCGGCGCCATGCCCGCCGCCATGCTCGCCAAATTCCTGGAGGCGCGCACGGTGATGCTGTTCGGCGGGGTCGACCAGAAACTCGCTGAACGCGTGACGGCTCAGCTCCTCTACCTTGACCACGTCAGCAACGACCCGATCAAGATTTTCGTGAACTCGCCCGGCGGTCATGTTGAATCGGGCGACAGCATCCATGACATGATCGGCTATATCGGCTCGCCGGTCGCGATCATCGGCACCGGCTGGGTGGCCAGCATTGCCACGCACATTTTCCTGAGCGTCGAAAAAGAGCGGCGCTTCTGCCTCCCCAACACCCGCTTCCTGATCCACCAGCCCTCGGGCGGCGCGGGAGGCAAGGCATCGGACATTGCGATCCAGGCCAAGGAAATCGTCAAGATGCGCCAACGCATCGCCGAAAAAATTGCGGATGCGACCGGCCAGCCCGTTGAACGGGTGATGCAGGACATCGACCGCGATTACTGGATGTCGACCGACGAAGCCAAGGAATACGGCATCCTGGGCACGGTCATCAGCAGCGCCAAAGAGGTGAAATTCTAGAGTGTGATGAGAAGAAGTTTGTGCGCCGTGATTGCGGCTGGAAGCGTCCCGGCAAGGCGCGGTGCGCCGGGCGGGCTGGGTGCCCGTCCAAGCAGCGCAACGATGTCCGGGGGGCTTCCAGCCGCAACCCCAAGGGGCGGGCCGATTTTGGCCGAGCGCAGCGTCGCTCGGCCAAAATCGGCTCCTTCACGATGCACAAACTTCTGCTCATCACGCTCTAAACTTCCATCCCCGCCAGCAGCCGGGGCAAATCGCCCGCTTCGCCGCGCGCCTGATCCATGAAGAAGCGTTTGAGGAAGGGCGTACGCTGCACCGCGCCAAGCCCCGCGCGCCGCCCCTGGGATAGTGTCAGCGTCACCAGCCACGCCATATTGGGGCCGGGCGTCAGCTCGATCAGCAGCACCGCAAGGGCAAATCCCCCAAGATCGATCACGGCGAGCGTGCGCTTTCGAAGTCGCTGCCGTCCTTGCGATGGAAGCCGCGCCCATTGGTCAGCTGCATGTCGATATCGGGATAAGTCACCTCGTCATTGGCGCTCTTGTCGCCGACCACCAGCAGCAGCACGTCGGCGTCCGTGCGGTTGAGGAAGCGGTGGGCGTCACCGGTGCCGGCGGGAAATCCCGCGCACATGCCCGGGCCGAGAGTCTGCGCGCCGCCGTTTGTTTCCAGCACGGTTTCGCCCGACAGCACATAGACGAACTCGTCCTCGGTCTCGTGCCAGTGGCGAGCGCCGACGAGGGGCGGCTAGATGAGCCCAGCGCTGATCGAGAACCCAATCCTCAACTCGCCCTACGAGTACCCGGCCCGCCACTGGGAACTCGGCGAGGACAAGCAACCGACGCAGCGCATCCTCGATACCCGGCGCCGCGCCGACCGGCGCACCACCGGAAGCACCGGCGTCGGCCGTCGCGCCGCGCTGATCGAAGACGACCCAGGCCTCGAACCCCTCGCGCCCGACCCCCAGCGCTGCCACGGCGCTCACGACGCGAGCCTGATTCTCGCATGCTCCACCAGTTTTCACGCTCACGCCCTTTCAGCACCACTGCGTGCAGAAAGTTGTATGTCGTCGACAGAGATAGAGCGG
>JAAUPH010000090.1 GCA_012035435.1 Sphingopyxis sp.
AACGCCGAAGGGCAATCCCGAGCCGCTGGCAACGCCGGAAGACTATCCTGCCCGCGCGCAGCGTGAGGAACGGACGGGCACGGCCGGCATCCGCGTGGCCGTTGGTCCCGACGGGCGCATCACCGGCTGTGATATAACCGCATCGAGCGGCCATGGAGATCTTGACGCTGAGACCTGCAAGTTGGTCACCCGGCGCGGCCGGTTTGACCCAGCTTTGGACCGCGATGGCAATCCGACGTCGGGTTCCTGGACTACCCGTATTCGGTGGGAAATTCCAAAAGACTGATTTAACGGCCTTTTTGATCCTTGAACCGTTTTTTTTGATTTTTGATTTTGAGAGGGAATACAAAGCAATGTTCGACATGATTATGACGGCTAGCGCCGAAGGCGGAAACACCGGTTTCATGACCGCCGGCATGTGCACCATCCCCGAAGGTGGTAACCCCTACGGTCTTATCCCGGCACTGTGCCAGGGCGGTTATGTTGCCCAGCTCACCTTTCTGGTTATGGCCATCATGTTCGTTGGCACGCTCTACATTCTGTTCACAAAACTGCTCGAACAGAATAAGGTGCTCAAGCAGGGCAAGGCTATCGCCGCCGGTTTCTGGCGCGCGCCGACGCTGGCCGAAGGTGCCGCGAAGCTGGAAAAGAACAGCGCCTATCGTCAGGTTGTCGAAGACGGCCTGCGCGCCAATGAAGAGCATAACAAGCTGACCGACCCTGTCGAGGCGCATGATTGGATGCACGGCACGCTGGAGCGTTCGCAAAACCACATCAATTCAAAGCTCAACGGCGGCCTGGCCTTCCTCGCCACCGTGGGATCGACCGCGCCGTTCGTCGGTCTGTTCGGGACGGTTATCGGGATCTTGAACGCGCTGGTGAAAATCGGTGCATCGGGTCAGGCTTCGATCGACGCCGTGGCCGGCCCTGTCGGTGAAGCTTTGATCATGACCGCCATTGGTCTGCTCGTCGCCGTTCCTGCGGTGCTCGCCTACAACTGGCTGCAGAGCCGGAACAAGGAAATTTCGCGCGATCTGTCGACCTTTGCCAACGACGTGCTTGGTTCGATCATGTCGAACGGCCAAGTCAAGCCGATTTCTTCGGCAGCTCCGGCGGCCAAAGCCGCTCCCGCCAAGGCCTGAGCTACAGCCAGGGGCAGTGCTGCAAATGTAGCGCTGCCCCCGACCAGCTTGTACAAGACACTATAAACAGGATGCTGATCCGATGGGCATGAGTGTAGGCAACGACGGCGGTGAAGACGCACCAATGTATGAAATTAACACGACGCCGCTCGTGGATATCATGCTGGTGCTGTTGATCATCTTCCTTATTACGGTTCCGGTCGTGCTGCAGACGGTTGATTTGAAACTGCCCGATGTTGCGTTCGAACCAACCACCACAAAACCAGAAAATGTGCTTCTCTCAATCCGCGCCAACGCTGCCAATCCGGCCGCGTGCGAAGTGTATTGGGGCCAGACCTTGGTGGATTCTACCGAACTATTGACGCGTGGCCAGGACAAGCTTGAAAAGCTGCTTGAGGATATTGGCGGCGTCGAAAATATCACGGAAGAAAATTTCCCCGAAGTGCATATCCGCGGTGACATCAACACGCCGTACCAGTGCATTGGCGGGGCGATATACACAATGCAGTTCGCTGGTTTCCAGAAGATCGGCTTTATCTCGGAGCCAGCGCCGGGCTCGGCAATGTTGGCTCGGCTCTGATTTGACGAAGGATTTGACCCTATGGGTATGAGTGTTGGTAAAGGTGGCGAGGACGCCCCGATGATGGACATGAACACAACGCCGTTGATCGACGTTATGCTCGTGCTCCTCATCATGTTCATCATCACCATTCCGGTGCAGACGCACGCGGTTAAGATCGATCTGCCGACTCCGGATCCGAACCCGCAGAATGCGGTGGAGCCAGACAAGAACAAGATCTTCGTTGATGCGGGCGGCACCATCATGTGGAACGGCCAGCCCGTCGATCTCGCGCAGCTGGACGTCTATCTTCAGGCGACCAAGCAGCTGCCGGTCGAACCGGAACTGCAGATCGAACCCGATCCCTTCGCTCGCTATATCGTTGTCGATCGCGTGATCGCGGTCGTCAAGCGCAGCGGCGTTGGTAAGATCGGCTTTGTGGGGAACGAGCGCTACGCCCGCGTTTTCTAAGCCGCATCTGTGCGCTTATGATATAAGGGCTGCGGGCGACCGCAGCCCTTTTTCGTGGGAGCGGCAATGGGCGCATTGGAACTTTGCCGTTGTGACGGAATTGCACTAAGCGGGACAAGATGGACCGCAACCGCAGCAGATCCATGCTCTAAATCGGTCAGGGGAATGGCGATGCAAACTCGAACGCTTTTATCCACGGTCGCGATTGTCTGCGCCGCGTCCTTGCTTTCGGCATGCGCTACGCTTGGTAAGCCCAAGACCAAGTCCAATGCTGCCGCAGCGTCCGCGCAGTTGAAGGACAACAGCGGAGCGGATCGCGGCAAGGTCGACGTGTTTCGCGATGGCAATGATCTGCGCCTCGAAGTGGTGGCGCGGGGCTTTAATGCCGGCACCTATGGCATGCATGTCCACACGGTTGGCAAATGCGATGCGCCTGACTTTGCCAGCGCAGGCCCCCACTGGAATCCTACCGGTGCTCAGCATGGGCGCGACAACCCCTTGGGCCAGCATCGCGGCGACCTGCCCAATTTGGTGGTCGAAGCGGGGACCATCGGTCGTGTGACAGTGATGATCCCCGATGGCGCGATGTCGGGCGATGGCGGCCTACTGGATGCGGATGGTGGGTCCTTCATAATCCATGCGCAAGCCGACGATCTTCGAACCGACCCTACGGGCAATAGTGGCGGGCGGGTTGTGTGCGGGGTCTTTGGCCCCGTCTAAAGCTGACCTATGGCGCGATGAGATCGGATCAAATCAACCTGTGACCCCCGCGAAAGCGGGGATGACATAAAGGACAGACCTTATTTCATCGCGCGCCAAGGTTCGGCGCAGCTTGGTATTAGATCGGCTCACCTGCAGCGCGAGCCCGTTCGATCAGTGTTGCCTCAGCAGCGGGCACGGTCCGGTATGCATAAAGAAGCAACAGCATCGCGGGCGGCACAACGCCCAGCAATGCGAGGATCCCGGTGCGCAAGTTACCTTGCACCTTACCCTCCACCACCGTCCCGGTCAGATCTGCCACCAGCCCCACGACATAAGGGCCGAAGCCTAGACCGATGAGCGTGGTCGCCAAAAAGAACACGGCGGTAGCGGTACCGCGCATCCTTGGCAGTACCAGATCCTGCGTCGTAGCCGCGGCGGCACCGAGCGCAGCGCTGCCCAACACGCCCGCCGCAAAGAACATGCTGTAAAAAACGGTCGAGCTGGCGGTCGTGAACGCGATCCAGATCGGAACGACCGGCCCCAGAACACCGACCATGATGACAATGATCCGTCCAGCCGGGTTGCTGGTCCGCAGTGCGTCCGCCAACCGCCCGCCCATAATTACGCCCAAGAAGCCGCTGAGCGCCGACGTTGCGCCAATCCAGAAGGCAAGCTCGGTTTTCTTCAGCCCTAGCACCAACTCGGCATAGGGCGCCGTCCAGGCGGCCAGGCCATAGGATGATAGCGCGATCAGGCCATAGCCCACAGCAGTGCACAGAAACGCCGGCGTTCCCCAGATCAGAGCAAAGGTCGAAGGGTCACGCACCCGCAAATTGCTGGCCCAAGAGAATACTGCATAGAAGCCGATCGATACGGCGGACCATTGTGCGGTATTGCCCGTCACGCCGATCATCGCCCATGCGAACAGGCCGAGCAGCGCCGCGGCGATCAGATTGACGAGCAACGCCCCTGCCCCGCGCCGCGCCGCGCCGAGCAGCGTGAAAGGCGGGACGATAGTCGACAGATCATAGACAAAGTCGCGAAACGGCGTCGGTGACATGACCACCGGCGTACCGTCCATGGCGCCGCGTTTCGGCTCACGCAGGCTGAACACCCAGAGCGCGACGAGCAAGCCCGGCAAGCCGACCGCGACAAAGGCCGCTTGCCACCCAACCAGCCCCAGCGGACCGCCGCCGGGAAAAGCCCGATCCCAATTTTGCTTGATCAGCGCGCCGATGAACAGCGAGGCGCCGCCACCAATGTACAGACCGGACGAATAGATGGCGAGTGCGGTCGCCCGCTGACGCTTCGGAAAATAGTCGGAAATCAGCGAATAGGCCGACGGACTAGCGGTAGCCTCACCAATGCCAACCCCCATCCGGGCAAGGCCCAGTTGCAGGAAATTTTTGCTGAAGCCCGACAGCGCCGTCATCGCCGACCACAGCGCCAGGCCGATGCTGAGCAGCTTTACCCGGCTCCAATTGTCGGCAAGCCGGCCAAGCGGGATGCCGAACAAGGCGTAAAAAACGCCGAACGCGGCGCCCATCAAAAAGCCCATGTCGCTGTTGTCGATGTTCAAATCGCGCTGAATATCGACCGCAAGGATACTGACAATCTGCCGGTCGATGAAGTTCAATATATAGACGACGACGAGGACACTGAGGACGTACCAGCTGTACCGGGTAGCTTGCGGTTCAACCGCTGGCTCTGCACTTGCTGCGCCATTGTCGCTATCGGCCACACCCGTCTCCCGCATCATTGTTTTCGCTTCCCGCCGTGCTAGCAGGCTTTGCCGCCAAGGAAAGGTCCGCAATGCAATCCATCCTGTTTCTGTGTCTCGGCAATATTTGCCGCTCGCCGCTCGCCGAAGGAGCGGCGCGCACGGCTTTTGCCAGTGCACGCTTGCCCGTCGCGCTTGATTCTGCGGGCACCGGCGACTGGCATGTCGGCCACCCGCCTGACACGCGCGCACGGGCCATTGCCAAGCGCCATGGTACCGACATTGGTGATCGTGCGGGCGCGGCAAGTGACCGCGGAAGACTTCCACCGCTTCGATCTTATTTTGGCGGCCGATCATCAGAACTTGCGCGATCTTCAAACCCTCGCCCCACCCGCACACACGCCCGCCTCGCCCTGATGCTCGACATGGTGCCGGGACGCGAAGGGCAGGCTGTCGCCGATCCTTATTATGGCAACGCAGATGACTTTGCCGCCTGCTGGGCCGATGTTATCGCGGTGGCCGACGCGCTGGTCGCGGCCAAGGGGAAGCGCGCAACCGGGTGATAGCGCGCGCCGCCATGGCCAAGTGCGCTTTCGAACAGGATGATCTGGTCGAAAACCTATCTGCAACGAAGAATGAAACCGTACGTTACATCAATGTTCGGTTTCGCTTGAAAGTGGAACAGAAAGGTCCGATATTGCAACTACAGCCGGTATTGGCCGGTTGGTGATGGAGAGTAAGACAATGGCTAACTGGAACGACCCGCGCGCTTCGGCCGCCGGCTTCCCGACTTCCGCAACCCAAATGGACGCGGCTGTCGACGCTGGTTTGCGGTCGTACATGCTGTCGGTTTACAATTATATGGCGTCAGGCGTATTGCTGACCGGCATCGTCGCTCTGCTCGCCTTTCAATCAGGCTTCACCGCCTCCATGGTCGGTACCCCGCTGATGTGGGTGGTCATGCTGGCACCGCTGGCGTTCGTCATGGTGCTGAGCTTTGGCATCCATAAATTATCGACCCCCGCTGCCCAGGCAGTGTTCTGGGTGTTCGCGGCCGTTATGGGCCTGTCAATGTCGACAATCTTCCTGACTTTCTCAGGGGTGTCGATTGCACAGACCTTTTTTGCCACGGCGGCAGCCTTCTTGGGCCTTAGCCTTTATGGTTATACCACGAAGAAGGATTTGTCCGGCTGGGGCACGTTCCTGATCATGGGGGTGATCGGTATTTTGGTGGCAATGCTGCTGAATGCCTTCATCTTCCAATCAGGTGCGATGGCGATGGCAATCAGTGTTATCGGCGTGCTAATTTTTGCCGGCCTGACGGCTTATGACACGCAGAAGATCAAGAGCACCTATTTCTATGTGCAGAGCACGGATATGATGGGCAAGGCCGTGATCATGGGCGCGCTGACGCTTTATCTCGATTTCGTCAACATGTTCACCTTCCTGCTCAACCTGCTGGGTAGCCGCGAATAAGCGGACCCGCCTGACAGGGCAACGTGATCGAGACCCGGCGGAGCAATCCGCCGGGTCTTTTTCGTCTTCCCTTCCGAAATGCACCGGCTAAGGCACGGGTTATGACCAACGAACGCATTTGGACCGCCGCGGTGCTCGTCATCGGTGATGAAATCCTATCGGGCCGCACGCAGGACAAGAATGTGGCGCAGATCGGCGTCTGGCTTAACGCGCAGGGGATACGGTTGCGCGAGGTGCGGGTGGTACCGGATATACAGGATGAAATTGTCGCAGCAATCAATGCTCTGCGGGGCCGCTATGACTATTTGTTCACCACGGGCGGTATCGGGCCGACGCATGACGACATCACTGTCGATGCGGTTGCGAAGGCGCTGGGCGTTGCGGTTGAGGTGCACCCTGACGCGCGCGCGATCTTGGAGCGCTATTATGAGACGCGGGGCGGGCTGACCGACGCGCGGCTGCGCATGGCGCGGGCGCCGCGGGCGCAGAGCTGATCCCCAACCGCATGTCCGGCGCACCGGGCATCCGCATCGGCAATATGTTCGTGATGGCCGGCGTGCCGCACATCACTGCCGGTATGCTCGACGCGCTGTCGGGCAAACTGGAGGGCGGGGCGCCGCTGGTCGCCCAGACCATTGGCGGCTGGGTGCCCGAGAGCGAGGTAGCGGACCTGCTCCGCAGCGCAGAGAAAGCCCATGATGGCGTCGCGATCGGCAGCTATCCCTTCTTTCGCGAAGGGCGCGTCGGGGCGAATTTCGTGGTCCGTGCAACTGACGCGGCGCAGGTGGATGCGTGTATCGCGGCGCTGACAACTGCGCTGGAGACGGCAGGCTATCCGGTGACCGCCGGAGGCATCTGATCCGACGGGCGCACCCGCGTCAGAATGATCAGCGCCAGCAGCGCGAGCGCCGCCGCGACGAAGAAGGCAATTCCATCCAGCGCAAGGGGCGGATTTGCACCCGAAAAACGCGCATGCAGCGGATTGTAGATCAGCGGCGCAGCAATTGAGCCGAGCGCCATGATGCCCGATGCAAATCCCTGAAGTTCGCCCTGGTTGGACGCGCTGGAACGCAGCGTCATCATCGCCGTCAGGCAGGCGTGGACCAGCGACTGCAGCCCCATGGGAAGAATCAGCAACAAGGCCACCAGCGGATTGTCCGTGATCGCAATCCCGACCATGATGACCGCACCGACACCCAGGCCAAGCATTGCGGTCTGCCGGTCACCCAGCTTTCCAATGATCCGCTTTGCAAGAAAGATCTGCACAGTCGCCATGGTCACCCCGACCAGCGCCAGCGATGCGCCCACCATCCCGGGCGACCAGCCATAGCGGTCAGCGGCATAATAGCTCCACAGCATCGGATAGATGAGGCTGGCGATCTGCCACAGCAAATAGACCGCCGCGACCCCGCCGATCCCCGGCAACCGGCGCACGATCATCAGCGCGCCGACGGGATTCGCGCGCCTCCAGTCAAAGCTGCGGCGCTGGGCTGGCGCCAGCGTTTCGGGCAAAGCAAGCCAGCCATAGACAAAATTGGCAAAGGCGAGCGCCGCGGCGGCGTAGAAGGGTACGCGGACGCCCAGTTCGCCGAGAACACCGCCAAGTGCCGACCCGAGCACAAATCCTATGCCAAAGGCCGCGCTGATGAGGCCGTAGCGCCGCGAGCGATCCTCGGCCGCGGTGATATCGGCGACCACCGATTGGGCCGGCCCGTTAATGGCACCGAAGATACCGGTGAGCGCCCGCGCCACGAAGATCCACAACAGCGACTGCGCCAGCGCCAAGATCACAAAGTCGACCGCAAAGCCAAACAGCGATGCCAGCAGCACCGGGCGGCGGCCAAAGCGGTCTGACAAATTGCCCACAATCGGTGAACAGGCGAACTGAAACAGCGCGAAGGTGACCGCCACCATGCCGCCAATCGCCGTCGCCTGCGCAATGTCGACATCGGCAAGTTGCATCACCAACGGCGGCATGACCGGGATGATGATCCCGAACGACACGGCGTTGAGAAACAGCGTGACAAGCACGAAACGCAGCGCACGCTGTTCCTGCGCCATATCAAGCTGTGGTTCTGGTCCGATGGTCATCATCGCCGCGCTTATCTGGCGACATCGGCGATGGCGAGCGCTTTATGCCGCGCGCAGCCGGTCGAGGGCCAGCTTCGAGTGGCTCGGCCAGTGCGCTCGATGAGTCGTTGGATGCACGCGGCTGATCGCGATGTGCACATGCAGGTGGTCGGTGTCGTGATGCACGACGCTCACGCGGTGGTGGTCGGCGAAGCCGAGCTCGGCGCACGTCCGGTGCTCGATGGCCTGCAGCACGTCCTCCGGCGGTTGCTCG
>JAAUPH010000091.1 GCA_012035435.1 Sphingopyxis sp.
TCCTTGAATTCTGTCGCCGGCGCGGCATCTGGCTGATCGCCGACGAGGTCTACGACCGCTTCGTCTACGACCGGCCGGCGGCGCCGTCGTTCCTGTCGCTGGCGGAACCCGAGGACGACCTGATCGTCGTCAACAGCTTCTCCAAGGCCTGGGCGATGACCGGCTGGCGGCTCGGCTGGATCACGCTGCCGGCCGAGCTCGGCCCGACCTTCGACAGCCAGGTTGATCGCGACCTGATCACGGCCTTCAGCGAGCGTCAGGCGCGGTGGACTCTCGGTATCCTGCTTTTCGCTTTCATCCTTTTCGAACGTCTGCTGAGCAGGACGCGGGAGAGGACCGCGGGGTAGAATCCTCCACCATGAGCAAGCCACGCCTCTTCCTCATCGACGGTTTCGCGAACATCTTTCGCGCCTACTATGCGATCCGCAATCTGTCCAACAAAAAGGGTGAGCCGACCAACGCGGTCTTCGGGTTTTTGCAGATGCTGCGCAAGCTGCTGCGCGACGAGGAGCCCGAGCTGATCGGCGTGGCGCTCGACGTGTCGCGGCGCACGGTGAGAAGCGAGCTCTTCGAGGACTACAAGGCCCTGGAAAACAAGCAAGTCGTCGTCGACGATTTCATGGGGCCCGTCGACGCCGCCCGCGTGCTGCGCGAGGCCCTCGACGGGGTGTCCCAGCCCGATGTCCGCTGCGCGTCCTACGACGGGACGTGCGAGGACTTGTTCTTCTACGTCGAGCGCCTCCTCGCCGACGAGAAGTGGTTCGCTGTCTACGCCGGCCACCTGCGCGGGCTGATGGCTCGGTCCTTTACCGGCGACCGAGTAAACCGCGACCTGGGTGCCATCCAGAAGGCCACCGCCGAGGTGCGCGCGGCGCTAAACGCGCGTCACTGGGATGCACGCCGCGGCGTTTATGTGGACTGTGTCGATCCGGTCAGCGGTGTACAGGATCTGCGGGTATCACAGCATGCCAATGCCGCAATGATCCTATGGGGCGGCGCGCCGCCGGAGCGCTGGGCGCGCATCATCGATCGCATCATCGATCCAGCGCGATTGACCTTCACCGCTGCGCCGCCGATCGCGCCGTCAGGCGCGCCGCTCGATGAGGAAGAAGGTGTGGTGCTCGCTAACACCTTTTACAGTCACTTTGTCTATGAAGCCTTGTTCAAGGTTGGCCGGGCCGACGCCGCGCTGGATTTGATGCGCCGTTTCTACGGACCGATGCTGGCCAAGGGCGCGACGACATTGTGGGAAAGTTTCGCCCCGACTGCGAGCCTGTGCCATGGATTTTCGGCGAGCCCGACCTATCATCTCGTCAACGGCGTCGCCGGGCTTCAGCCTGCCGGTGACGGATTCGCGGCGTTGCGATTTGCGCCGCAACCGGCGGGACTGGCTCAGGTTACAGCGTCGCTGGAAACGGTCAAAGGCCGGGTGACCGCGGTTCTGAACGCACAGGGTCAGCGGATTGAGGCACGCCTCACTTTGCCAGACGGATTGCCGTGCACTTTCGTCCCGCCCGCAGCTTATATAACGGTGGAGATGGGGGGTGCCAGCATCGCAGACGCCGCTGAATGCGGCACCGCATCCGGCCAGCGTCAGTTGGCATGGTTGCTGCAACCAGCCTGATCGATTGAGGTAAAGACAAGACATGCAATCACCCATCATCGGTGTCCGGATGTGGACCTATCGCCATAGATTTGAGGCGGATGGTTTGCCGTGCGAGCTGGCTTATCAATCAGGTTTCAAGGGCGCGGCGAGCACCCTGACCGTTGCCGGGATCGAGCATGGCTGGGATTTTTGTCCGCTGTCCGGACCAGAAGCACTGCGCAATCATCTCATTCGCGCGCAATTGCCCAGCGGCAAGATGCTGGAGGTCGAGGCGGGTTATTTCAACTGGTGGAATGTTGCGGTTACGGCGCGCGTCGCTGGCGCAATGATTTATGAAAGCCATCCGGGTCAGGCAATCGAACTGCTCGCCAATATCCGCAAGATGTTGGATAATCCGGACAGCGCAGCCGACCCCGATTATGACGTCGAAAAACTGAAGGCCAACCGCGTTCCAATCGCGGTCGATATCGGTCTGGGCATATTGTTTTTCGTCATCGGCAAATATGTCGGGCTGACCGAAGCGGCGCTGTTCGGCGCGGCGGTGGGGATCATTTTGATGATCATCCAGCGTATCACCAAAATCGACCTGCTCGGCGGCCTTGCCAGTTTTGGGATCATCATGCTGCTGCTGTCGGCCGGGTTCGCCTGGTATTTTCAGGATGAGGAGCTGATCAAGCAGCGTTCGACCATCATCGGGCTGATCGGTGCAGCGGCCTTTCTGACCGACGGAGCCTTTGGCGGGCGCTGGCTGGGCCAGGGATTGTCGCGCTACGTCGCCTACCGTGATGTCGTTCCAGCACGGCTATCGGTCGCTATGGGCTGCGTGGGGTTGCTCATGGCCGGTGCCAACTGGACCGTCGCCCGAATCGCCTCAACCGACGTCTGGCTCTTCTACACCAGCTTTCTGGATATCTTCGTCGCGATCGGGCTCGCCTTCGTCGCCATCCGCTGGTCGCGTCGGCCGCAGATTGTGCCAAGCCCTTGACCCCCGCAAGAATCGCCGCTAACGCCCCGCTCGTTCGGAAAAGCAAGGAAACGCGCGACTCCGGACACAACAGCGCTTGAACATTGTTGGCGCTTCACGAAGCCTCCGGGGTCGGCAACGACTATCCGGGGTCTTTTTGCTGTTTTTGGACTGCGCTTCGTGAACGCCTGACACAGTAACCGTTCGCTCCTGATGGGCGGACATTTTAAGGTGAAGCATTCATGCCCACAATCAACCAGCTGGTCCGCAAGGGCCGGACTCCGCAAAAGGCGAAGTCCAAGGTTCCCGCGATGGACGCAAACCCGCAAAAGCGCGGCGTTTGCACGCGTGTTTATACCACGACCCCCAAAAAGCCGAACTCGGCATTGCGCAAGGTTGCCAAGGTCCGCCTCACCAATCAGCGCGAAGTGATTACTTATATCCCTGGCGAAGGCCACAACCTGCAGGAACACAGCGTCGTGCTGATCCGCGGCGGGCGCGTGCGCGACCTTCCCGGTGTGCGCTATCATGTGCTGCGCGGCGTGCTCGACACGCAGGGCGTTAAGGATCGCAAGCAGTCGCGTTCGAAGTACGGCGCCAAGCGTCCGAAGTAAGCGACCTTTTTTGGGTGTTGATCGTCCCGTCAGTGCTAGTCGCGCCGGGACGCTGTTTAGACAAAGGAATTATCCATGGCACGTCGTCGCCGTCCTGAACGCCGCGAAGTCCTTCCCGATCCCCGTTTCGGGGATGTGGTGCTGACCAAATTCATGAACTCCGTCATGCTCGACGGGAAAAAGTCGGTTGCTGAAAGCATCGTTTATGGTGCGCTCGAAGCTGTCGAGGCCCGTGCGAAGAAAGAGCCGATCGGCGTTTTCCACGATGCGCTCAACAACGTAAAGCCGAACATCGAAGTGCGCAGTCGCCGCGTCGGCGGGGCGACCTATCAGGTTCCGGTCGAAGTCCGCGACGTTCGCGCCCAGGCGCTGGCGATCCGCTGGCTGATCACTGCCGCGCGCAACCGCAGCGAACCGACGATGGCAGGCCGCCTTTCCGGCGAACTGCTTGACGCATCGAACAACCGCGGCAACGCGGTGAAGAAGCGTGAAGACACCCACCGTATGGCCGAAGCGAACCGCGCTTTCAGCCATTACCGCTGGTAACAGCGGTGTTTGCTAAACCTCGTTGGTAATTTGGTAGGCGTCGGCCCGGTGCCGGCGCCCAGCCCTTTTTTCTACTTTCCGGAGTAACGATCATGGCCCGCAGCCATCCGCTTTCGATGTATCGCAATATCGGCATTATGGCGCACATCGACGCCGGCAAGACGACGACGACCGAGCGTATTCTTTACTACACCGGTAAGTCCTACAAGATCGGTGAAGTCCATGACGGCGCCGCTACGATGGACTGGATGGAGCAGGAGCAGGAGCGCGGGATCACGATCACGTCTGCGGCCACAACTTGCTTTTGGAACGATCACCGCATCAACATCATCGACACCCCCGGCCACGTCGACTTCACGATTGAAGTCGAACGCAGCTTGCGCGTGCTTGATGGCGCGGTCGCTTGTTTCGACGGCGTTGCCGGCGTTGAGCCGCAGTCCGAAACCGTGTGGCGTCAGGCGGACAAATACAAAGTTCCGCGGATGTGCTTCATCAACAAGCTTGACCGCACCGGTGCGAACTTCGAATATTGCGTTCAGTCGATCATCGATCGTCTGGGCGCGACCCCGGCGGTGCTCTACATTCCCATCGGCATCGAAGCCGACCTTAAGGGCTTGGTCGATTTGGTCCACAACCGCGCCATCATCTGGAAGGATGAAGCGCTGGGCGCGGAATTCTTCTATGAAGAGATTCCGGCGGATCTGGCGGACAAGGCTGCGGAATATCGCGAAAAGCTGATCGAACTGGCAGTTGAGCAAGACGATGACGCGATGGAAGCCTATCTTGATGGCACCATCCCCGATGTCGATACGCTCAAGCGCCTGATCCGCAAAGGCACGCTGGCGCAGGCCTTCGTTCCCGTCTGTTGCGGCTCGGCGTTCAAGAACAAGGGCGTTCAGCCTTTGCTCGACGCCGTTGTCGATTATCTCCCGTCGCCGCTCGACATCGAAGATGTCCAGGGCGTCAAGATGGACAGCGACGAGCCCGACAGCCGTCCTCCGACGGACGAAGCGCCCTTCAGCGCGCTCGCGTTCAAGGTGATGAACGACCCGTTCGTGGGCAGCTTGACCTTCATCCGCATCTATTCGGGCACGCTGAACAAGGGCACCTATCTGAATTCGGTGAAGGACAAGAAGGAAAAGGTCGGCCGCATGCTCGAAATGCATGCAAACGAGCGTAAGGATGTTGACGAAGCCTTTGCCGGCGACATCATCGCGCTGGCGGGGATGAAGGAAACAACCACCGGCGACACGCTGTGCGCCGAACGGTCGCCAATTGTGCTGGAGCGGATGGAATTCCCCGAGCCCGTTATCGAATTGTCAGTCGAACCCAAGACGAAGGCGGACCAGGAAAAGATGGGCGTCGCGCTCAATCGCCTGTCGGCCGAAGATCCGTCGTTCCGCGTGTCGACCGACCATGAATCGGGCCAGACGATCATCAAGGGGATGGGCGAGCTTCACCTCGACATCATCGTCGATCGCATGAAGCGCGAATTCAAGGTCGAGGCCAATGTCGGCGCGCCGCAGGTGGCTTATCGCGAAAGCCTCGCGAAGCAGGTCGACGTCGATTACACGCACAAGAAGCAGTCGGGCGGCTCGGGCCAGTTCGGCCGCGTCAAGGTGACGGTCATGCCGCGCGAGCGCGGCACCGGCATCATTTTCAGCGACGAGATCAAGGGCGGTAACATCCCGCGCGAGTATATCCCGGCGGTGGAAAAGGGTTTCCGCGAATCGGCGGCCAACGGCCATATGATTGGGTTCCCGATCATCGATTTCGAAATCAAGCTGACTGACGGCGCTTATCACGACGTCGATTCGTCGGCGCTGGCGTTCGAAATCGCGGGCCGCGCAGCGATGCGCGAAGTCGCGGCAAAGGCGGGCATCAAGCTGCTCGAACCCGTCATGAAGGTCGAGGTGGTGACACCGGAAGACTTTATGGGTGACGTGATCGGCGACTTGAACTCACGCCGCGGCCAGATTCAGGGCACCGACAGCCGGGGCAATGCCCAGGTGGTTGAAGCCTTGGTCCCGCTCGCCAATATGTTCGGTTATGTGAACCAGCTCCGCTCCTTCACCCAGGGGCGTGCCCAATATTCGATGCAATTCTCGCACTATGAAGAAGTGCCAACGAATGTCGCCGAAGAAGTGAAAGCGAAGATGGCCTGACGCGCCGCCCCGGTTTTGGGGCGCACAGGGCTTGCTTCGATAGAAAAAGCCGACTAAGGGCGGCGCCTGTTTCAGCAGGCGGTCGTCCCGGTCTGAACATCAATCATGCTAGTTTGAGGGTTTTATAAAATGGCCAAGGCTAAATTTGAGCGGACGAAGCCGCATTGCAACATCGGCACCATCGGTCACGTCGACCATGGCAAAACCTCGCTGACCGCAGCGATCACCAAGGTGCTGGCGGAAAATGTTGCGGGCAACGCAGCGGTCGATTTCGCTAATATCGACAAGGCTCCCGAAGAGCGCGAGCGCGGCATCACCATTTCGACCGCACACGTCGAATATGAAACCAATGCGCGCCACTATGCGCACGTCGATTGCCCGGGCCACGCCGACTATGTGAAGAACATGATCACCGGTGCTGCCCAGATGGACGGCGCTATCCTGGTGGTGTCGGCTGCTGACGGCCCGATGCCGCAGACCAAGGAGCACATCCTGCTCGCCAAGCAGGTCGGCGTGCCGACCATGGTTGTCTTCCTGAACAAGGTTGACCAGCTCGACGATCCCGAACTGCTCGAACTGGTTGAGCTCGAAATCCGCGAAGAACTGTCGAAGCGCGACTTCGATGGCGACAATATCCCGATCATCCCGGGTTCGGCGCTCGCGGCGCTCGAAGGCCGCGACGACAATATCGGCAAGGACGCGATCCTGAAGCTGATGGAAGCCGTTGATGCCTGGATCCCGCAGCCTGAACGTCCGCTCGACAAGCCCTTCCTGATGCCCATCGAAGACGTGTTCTCGATCTCGGGTCGTGGTACCGTTGTCACCGGCCGCATCGAAACCGGCATCGTCAAGGTGGGTGAAGAAGTCGAAATCGTCGGCATCAAGGACACCAAGAAGACCGTCGTTACCGGCGTTGAAATGTTCCGCAAGCTGCTCGACCAGGGCCAGGCTGGCGACAATGTTGGCGCACTGATCCGCGGCGTGGCTCGCGACGACGTCGAGCGCGGCCAGGTGCTGTGCAAGCCCGGCTCGATCAAGCCGCACACCGAGTTCAGCTCGGAAGTGTACGTGCTGTCGAAGGATGAAGGCGGTCGCCACACGCCGTTCTTCGCCAACTATCGCCCGCAATTCTATTTCCGCACGACCGACGTCACCGGTGAAGTCGTGTTGCCGGAAGGCACCGAAATGGTCATGCCCGGCGACAACGTGCAGCTGACCGTCAAGCTGATTGCTCCGATCGCCATGGACCAAGGTCTCCGCTTCGCCATCCGCGAAGGTGGCCGGACCGTCGGCGCAGGGGTTGTCGCGGACATCACAAAGTAATATAGGGCCGCAAGTCGCGTGATTCGCCTGATTCGGTGAACGCACGCGGCTTGCAGTTTTTTTAAGATTTTCGATGGCCGGTCCGGCTTCCTTTCGGGGGCTGGTGCGGGCCGTTTCGGCTCTTTCGCATCGTTAGACGGGATTCGACTGGAATAGTCATGGAAACGCAGAATATTCGCATCCGCTTGAAGGCTTTTGACCACCGCGTGCTGGATCAAGCCACCAACGACATCGCCGATACGGCGCGCCGTACGGGTGCACTTATTCGCGGTCCGATCCCGCTGCCGACGCGTATCGAAAAATTTACCGTGAACCGCGGCCCGCACATCGACAAGAAGTCGCGCGAGCAGTTTGAAGTTCGCACCCACAAGCGGCTGCTCGACATCGTGCAGCCCACGCCGCAGACGGTCGACGCGCTCATGAAGCTCGACCTCGCCGCCGGTGTGAATGTTGAAATCAAGCTCGCTTAATCGTCAGATTATGCGAGCGCAGCCCCCGCGCAGGCGGGGGCCTCTGTCGTCCAAGCGCACTGCCGCTTAAACCTCGGTCTTTCCCAAGGTGACGATCTAGAGGTGGATACCGCCGGTTTTCGAACCGGGCTGCGTCCCCCGTCTCGTTTCGCCTGAAATGGCGGGACATTCAGCCCGGACGGGGCGCAGCTAAAAATATGGGTTGGCAAGCCGTGCGGGATGGTCCCACTCGGCCTCTGTTGAGGAGTATGATCATGCGTACTGGCGTGATCGCGCGAAAAATGGGGATGACCCGGCTGTTCCAAGAGGATGGCCGCCATGTTCCTGTGACCGTCCTGAGCCTCGAAGGCTGTCAGGTCGTTTCGGTGCGCGAAAAAGAACGCGACGGCTACGTGGCCGTCCAGCTTGGTGCAGGTAGCGCCAAGGCTAAGAACGTCGCCAAGCCGCAGCGCGGCCAGTTCGGCAAGGCCGAGGTGGAGCCCAAGGCAAAGCTCGTCGAATTCCGCGTCGCTGACGATGCCGTGCTCGAAGTCGGTGCCGAAATCTCGGCAGACCATTTCGTGGCTGGCCAGATCGTCGACGTTTCGGGTGTCACGCAGGGCAAGGGCTTTGCGGGAGCTATGAAGCGTTGGGGCTTCGGCGGC
>JAAUPH010000092.1 GCA_012035435.1 Sphingopyxis sp.
GCGCATGGAGCGATGCTGCGGGCCGGGTCGGCTTCGGCCATCGCCGACTGGCGATCATCGATCTCGATCCGCGCGCCGATCAGCCGATGGTGAGCCACGATCGGCGCTTCGCTGTCGTCTTCAATGGAGAAATCTACAATCATGCCGCGCTGCGCCGGGATCTAGTGACCGGCGGCTGCCGGTTTCAGACGCGATCCAGCGACACCGAGGTGCTGATCGAAGGCTATCGCGCGCGCGCCGCGCGGCTGATTGGCGGCAGCCCCGACGACGTCGCGCTGGTCCCGTCGGCCAGCTATGGTGTCGCCGTTGCCGCACGCAACTTGCCGGTAGGCCCTCGTCAAAATCTGGTGGTGTTGGGCCAGCAGTTTCCGTCCAATTATTATGCATGGACCGCAAAGGCCGATGCAGTTGGTGCAGCGGTGCGCGTGGCACAGCGCGACTTTGACGATGACTGGACAGCGGCCGTGCTCGCGGCCATTGACGCCGACACGGCTGTTGTGTCCGTGCCGCAGTGCCACTGGGCAGACGGGCGCCTCGTCGACCTCGTCAAAGTCGGCGCAGCATGCCGGGCCGTTGGTGCGGCATTGGTGCTTGACCTGACGCAATCCATTGGGCGCCATGCCGTTCGATTTGGCGGCTGTGCAACCCGATGTTCTGATCGCGGCAGGATATAAATGGCAGCTTTCGCCCTATGGCACCGGATTGCTGTACGTCGCGCCGCGCTGGCAGGACGGCGCACCGATCGAGTATAATTGGCTGAACCGCGCCGGTTCCAACGACTTTTCCAGGCTGAGCGACTATACCGAGGCCTACCAGCCCGGCGCGCGGCGGTTTGATTTTGGTGAGTGCGCCAATCCGCCGCTGCTGATGGGGGCCGGTGCCGCGCTCGACCTGATCGATGAATGGGGCGTCGACAATATCGCAGCAACGCTGGGTGCGCGGACGGGCGCTATCGCGCAGGCGGCGGCAGAGCTAGGGTTTTCTGCAGCACCGTCGGACAAGCATGCGCCGCATTTCCTGTCGCTCGCACTAGGCGACGTCGCTCCCGCAGCGCTGCTCGAACGACTGGCCGCGGCGCAGGTCTTTGCCTCCGTCCGTGGCAGCTCGCTGCGCGTGACACCGCATCTGTACAATGATGATGCCGATGTCGCGGCATTGGTGACGGCGCTGAACCCACGCTAGCGCCCGATCAAAAATCGGTCGAATAACAGACCAGTTCGCCTTTCAGTCGCTCGATCACGATGTCGATTTGCCGGACTTGTGCACCAGCCTCGCAGCTATTGGCGATCAGCGCGCGGCGTCCTTCGCCAATCGGACCACAATGGGGCCGCATCCGCGCTGTGTAATAATGCGAATATTCGTAGGCGATCACATCGGGCAGCATGTTGTTGGCCAGCATGTTTTTCGACTTGCGGTTCCAGTCGGCCTGCACATTTGCTGCTGCGTCCATAGCTTTATTGACCTGGTCGACGGCACGCTGGCATGCGGGCTGGAGCTGCGCCGTTTGCACGCGCTGCTCTTCGGCTGCCTGATCAGCGCGATAGGCCGCCCAGCGCGCGTCAGATGCGGCCTTGCGCTCCAGATAGCTGCGCTGGACATCCGCCCCCGCGCAGCTGCGATTGTCCCGCAGCGCGCACCCTTTGTCGTAGAGCGCGATCGCTTTCAACGTCTCGTCACGGGTCGACGAGGAATCGGCGGTGCGGCCATAGCGCCAACAGGGGTCGGGATATCCCGCGTCGCATGCGGCTTCCCACACCGTCAAAGTTTCGTCATCGCGGCCAAACGGTCGCGAGGTCACCAAAACGCTGAATGCGTTGCACGCCGTTTCACTATGCAGCATTTGGCGCAGTCCACAGGACTTTTTGAGGGCGTCAAAGGCGGCGTTATAGTCAGCATAGGCAGCGCTATGGTCCTTCGGTTTCGTCAATTGTGCGGCCCGCGCAGCCTTAAGCTTGCCAAGTTCGAGACAACCAAGGGCGCATCGCGCTGGCATGACATTGCGAAGATCGCTTCGGCGCGGGCGAAATTTTTTTTGTCAAGCGCCGACAGTCCGTCGCCCACAAAATTATTGGGCTCGTTCGCCCAATAGCCGCGCATCGAGTAACCATCGGTCCCTTCCAGCAACGCCAATTCGCTGGCCCGGGTGTTGAGGAAGGCGTCGTTATCGCACCCTTGCTTGTCGCCCAGCGCGCAGGCGCGGGCAAAGGCGCTCCGGGCACCCTTCAGGGAAAAGGGCGTGCCAGTTGCATAGGTGATGAACACCCCCTTGCGGCGGCAGCCGTCGGCATAATCCAGGGCGCAAGACTTGCTGATAAATGGGAAAGCCTCGTCCGCCTTGCGGGCGTCGCGCAGATTTACTGCCGCATTGATACACGCAGCGGCGAGGTTCTTGGCGCACAAATGTTCATAAATGCGCAGCGCTTTGGCAGCGTCGTGCCGCGAAAAATCCTTCGCGTTAAAGACATTGGCGTAATTGTTGCACCCTTTGTCGGAACTCAGCGCGCACGCGGCTTCAAAATAGCGGAACGACATGGCCTTGTCAGGATTGTCGGCAAGTTGCTTGACGCCCAATTTGTTGAGTGCGTCGGCGGGGTCGGCTGCTCCTAGTGCAGCGATGGCGTCGGGGCCAAGATCGGCCAATATATCCCTAAGTTCGGCAGGCGTCCGCACAGCAGGCAGGTCACCAGGTTCCGGTGCCGCGCTGGTCAGCGCGACAAGACAGATGGCTCCTGCGATTAATCTTGTGAACATGATACCCCGTTTCTCTGTCTACTGCAGGCGGCGGGGGTTCACGCCCCCACCCCCAACCCTTCCTCCGCAATCTTTTTCTTCCACAGCATGGGTGCGTTGACGTGCACATTCTGGCCCTCGCTATCCACTGCGACTGTGACCGGGAAGTCCTGGACTTCGAATTCGTATATGGCTTCCATGCCGAGGTCGGCGAAACCGACCACTTTTGACCCCTTGATCGCCTTGGCGACCAGATAGGCCGCGCCGCCGACGGCCATCATATAGGCGCTTTTATGGTCGCGGATCGCGTCGGTCGCGGCGGGGCCGCGTTCGGCCTTGCCGACCATCGCGAGCAGGCCTTGTTCGAGCATCATCCGCGTAAATTTGTCCATCCGGGTCGCCGTGGTTGGGCCAGCGGGGCCGACGACTTCTTCGCCCACCGGATCGACCGGGCCGACGTAATAGATGACGCGGCCTGCGAAATCGACGGGCAGCGGCTCGCCCCCCCCTTTTTCCTGCGCAGCCAGCATGTCGGCAATGCGCTTGTGCGCGGCATCGCGGCCGGTGAGCATCTTGCCATTGAGGAGCAGGCGGTCGCCCTGTTTCCAGCTCGCCACCACTTCGGGGGTCAATGTGTCGAGATCGACGCGGATCGCGGCCTTGTCGGGCGCCCAGTTGATCTGAGGATAGTCATCAAGCTTGGGCGGCTCCAGATAAGCGGGACCGCTGCCGTCGAGCGTCACATGCGCATGGCGGGTCGCGGCGCAATTGGGGATCATCGCGACGGGCTTTGACGCGGCATGGGTCGGCCAGTCGGCGATCTTCACGTCAAGCACGGTGGCAAGCCCGCCCAACCCCTGCGCCCCGAGCCCAGCGCATTGACCTTTTGATACAGCTCAATCCGCAGCTCCTCGATGGGATTGGCAGGCCCGCGCGCGAGCAGCTCGGTCATGTCGATGGGGTCCATCAGCGACTGTTTGGCGAGCAGCATCGCCTTTTCCGCCGTCCCGCCAATGCCGATGCCGAGCATGCCGGGCGGGCACCAGCCTGCGCCCATTTGCGGGACCATTTCCAGCACCCAATCGACGATGGAGTCGCTGGGGTTCATCATCTTGAATTTGGATTTATTCTCGCTGCCGCCGCCCTTCGCCGCGACGTCGATGTGGACCTTCGCCCCCGGCACCATTTCGACGTTCAGCACCGACGGCGTATTGTCGCGCGTGTTGACGCGGCTGAACGCCGGGTCGGCCAGGATTGACGCGCGCAGCTTGTTATCGGGGTGCAGGTAAGCGCGGCGCACCCCTTCATCAACGACCTGCTGGAGGCTGCGCGGACTGTCGAGCCGGCACTCCATCCCCCATTTGATGAAGACGGTGACGATGCCCGTGTCCTGACAGATGGGGCGATGCCCCTCCGCGCACATCCGGCTGTTCGACAAGATCTGCGCCATCGCATCCTTGGCGGCGGGCGACTGCTCGCGCTCATAGGCCGAGGCAAGCGCCCGGATGTAATCCATCGGGTGAAAGTAACTGATATATTGCAGTGCGTCGGCGACAGTTTCGATAAGGTCGTCTTCGCGGATGGTGACGGTCATGGCGGACTCACATTGACAGGGCTGAGTTTGGACCGTCCATGTCCTGACCGCGCTTGGGCGTCAACCGCGCTCCGCCCGTCTCGCCAGCCAACGGTCAAGCGCGACCACTCCATAGCCTGCGATGACAAAGGCTGCTGCGATCACGGCCATATTGATGATTGCCGTTGACCAGCCCAATTTTTCCCAATCCATGAAGAAATAGGGAATTCGTCCCCGCGTTCCGGTTGGTTCCTGTGACGCACGCAGCAGGATGTAGACGGAGTAGGTCAGCGGGTAGAGTGCCCAGAGCCAAGCCGCGCGCCACCGCAACTGACCGCGCTGCGCAAATGCCAACCACCACAACGGGACCGCCAAGGGCGTGATATGGTGGTGCAGGCTGTCACCAATACGGTCCCACCAAGTGGGTTGCGGCATTTGGCCCAACACCAAATTGAACACCACGCCGACAAGCACAATGGCAAGCGTTGCCGCACCCAGCAGCAGCGGTGATATATGGCCGCGGCCCCGCATCGCGATCCAGCCAAACACTGCCGCGACCAGCAAATTGGTCAATATGGTAAAAAACCGCATCAGGCCCCAAATGGCGCTGCCCAGAGCTTCGCCGCGCCCGATGGCGTTTTGCAGGGGCGGTATCATCCCGATCAGCGCGGCGAGTGCGATAGCCAGTGCAGCAGATCGAGCGACGCAGGATTGATCCATCGATGATTGCGCCAGCGGGTCGATGCAGCCGCGCCGCTACCCTACTGGCAATCCCCGCATTTGCCGCGCACTTCGAGCACCGGGCGCTCGGCGGTGAAGCCCGCCTTTGCCGCAGTCGCCCGTACGCTTTTCGACAGAGCATCATCATCAACATGGGTTGTCGCGCCGCAATCGTCGCAGATCAGAAATACGCAGTCGTGCAGACAGCCGGGATGGCTGTTGGCAATGAAAGCGTTGGCGCTCTCGACACGCCGTACCACATTGTTCGCCACGAAAAGATCGAGGATGCGATAGACGCTGTTCGGCGCAACGCGGCGGCCGCGCGATTTGCTGACGATGTCGGTGATGTCATAGGCGCTGGTGGGTTGGCCCAGACCGGCGATGGCGTCAAACACCTGCGCGCGCATTTCGGTCCATTGCTCGCCGCCCTTTTCAAGCGCGACTTTGGCCGCGGCAGCCAGCTCGTTGCCGCTCGCTTCGATATGTTCATGATCATGCTTGCCCATAGAACTTAACCTAGGTCAGTTGCGGGTCACCTGCAAGAGCGCGAGCGTTAGCGGGCCGCCCGCTGGTTGAGATCATGGCCGAATGCCACGATCAGCACGCCGACCATCGTCGCCAGCAATTCATCACCGCCGTGCGGCAACGCAAGCGCGCCGCCCATCATGCCCAGGCCAAAACAGCCCACGCCGAACGGGAGCAGGAAGCCATGAGCGAACACGCCGCGCGCCAGTGCCACCAGCGCAAAACCGATGGCGAGGAACAGGCCGACTTCATGCACCCAATGCGCATGAAACAACCCACCCACCGATGCGATCGAGGCAAAAAAGAGCGCGGTCCCGACGCAATGCACCAGGCAAAGCCCCGACAGGCCCATCGCCAGCCGGTCCATCCGCCCCTCACGCCCCAGCCAATCGGCTGCGACCATGGTGCGCGGAAATGCGCGAGTCAGGACGGATTCGGACGACATGGCAGACGTAATGGCATAACATTGCGTGCGTTACAACATCACATGAAACATTTTTCGGTGCGGCTTGAGTCGATTGCGCCGCCGCGCTAGCCCGGTTGCGAAACGAAACTTAACGGAGCGATGCGATGGCCGGTGCAAGACTTTCTGACGCCTTGAGTCTGCCCTGCGGAGCGGTGCTACCCAACCGTATTGCCAAGGCCGCGATGACCGAGGGGCTTGCCGACCGAGCGGGACGGCCCACGGCGGAACTGACGCGGCTGTATGAGCGGTGGGGTGCGGGCGGCGCGGGACTGTTGTTGTCGGGCAATGTGCAGATCGATGCGCAGCATCTTGAACGGCCGGGGAACGTCATTGTCGACTCTGAACCCGATGCGGAGATGCTGGCCGCCATGCGCGAATGGACCGCAGCGGCGACCGCGGGGGGCGCACATTTCTGGGCGCAGATCAGCCATGCCGGGCGGCAGACGCAAAAGGCGGTCAATCCGCATCCCAAGGCACCATCGGCGGTCAAGCTGGGCTTGCCCGGCGGCCAATTCGGTGAGCCGGTGGCGATGACGGAGGAGGATATTGCGGCAGTGGTGAAGGGCTTTGCGCGGGCGGCGCGGGTGTGCCGTCAGGGCGGGTTTACCGGGGTGCAGGTGCATGCGGCGCATGGCTATCTGCTGTCCCAGTTTTTAAGTCCGCGCAGTAATCAGCGTAGCGACCAGTGGGGCGGCACGCTTGAGAACCGCGCCCGCCTGTTGCTCGATGTCGTGGCCGCCGTTCGCGCCGCAGTCGGAGATGAGTTTCCGGTTGCGGTGAAGCTCAACAGCGCCGATTTTCAAAAGGGCGGCTTTGGCTTCGAGGATGCGCTGCAGGTTGCGGACTGGCTGGCGGCGGCGCGGGTCGATTTGATCGAAGTGTCGGGCGGCACCTATGAACAGCCCAAATTGCTGGGGCTAGAAGGCGTCGAGCCGGTTGACGGGCAGGGGGTGAAGGAGTCGACCTTGGCCCGCGAAGCCTATTTCGTCGATTTCGCGCGCGCGATGCAGGCGCGGGTTTCGGTGCCACTGATGGTCACGGGCGGGCTGCGGCGGCGCGATGCGATGGAGGAAGTGCTGGCAAGCGGCGCGGCCGATGTGATCGGCGTGGGCCGCCCGATGTGCGTGATGACCGATGCACCGGCGCAATTGTTGAACGGGTTGGATGAACTGCCGCGCTATGAAAAGGATTTGAAGCTGTTCCCCGCATGGCTGGGGTTCCTGCGCACGCTGAAACTCAGTCGGACGATTGAAGGCTTTGCCGGGCAATATTGGTTTTATGGGCAACTGTACGCGCTGGGCCGCACCGGTGCGGCCGACCCTGACCTGTCGGTGATGGCTGGGTGGCGCGAGGTTGAGCGGACGCACAAGGCGTGGCTGCAGGGGCGCGGGCGATAATTAGGAACTGTCCCTAATTATCGCTGGAACCAAGCTCCGCCCGCAACGCCTTGCGGTCCAGTTTGCCGATCATCGTTTTGGGCAGGCTGTCGCGCACGGTCATGCTTGCCACGCGTTCATGCTTGCCGAGTTGGGGGTTCAGCCAAGCCATCAACAAATCGTCATCGATCGGCTCGGCCTCGCTCTCCAGCGTGACAAACGCAGCGGGCCGTTCCCCCATCCGCGCATCCGGCACGCCCAGCACCAGCGCCTCCTTCACCGCAGGATGCGTGTAAAGCACGCGCTCTATCTCACTGGGATATACTTTGAACCCGCCGACCGCGATCATGTCCTTCAGCCGGTCGACGATGCGGATATAGCCATCCTCATCGATCAGCGCGACATCGCCGGTGCGCAGCCACCCGTCGGCGGTAAAGCTGTCACCATCGGCATCGGGTCGGTTCCAATAGCCGCGCATGATCTGCGGTCCGCGCACGACTAGCTCGCCGGGCTCGCCTTCGGGCGCGGGGCGCGAGGCATCCTCTTTGTCGACCAGCTTCACTTCCGTGCGGGGCAGCACCTGCCCGATCGTGCCTGCCTTGATCGGCCCCTCATAGGGATTGGTCGAGACCACGCCAGCGCTCTCGGTCAGCCCATAGCCCTCGACCAGCGCCGCGCCGCTGCGGGCGGTGAAGTCTTCGCGCAGCACGGACGGCATCGGCGCGCCGCCCGATATGCAGATGCGCAGGCTTGAAAAATCGGTCTTCGCAATGGCGGGATGGTCGAGCAGCGCCTGATACATGGTCGGCACGCC
>JAAUPH010000093.1 GCA_012035435.1 Sphingopyxis sp.
GACGGGGACGACGGGGACGACGGGGACGACGGGGACTACTAACCCGTCGTCGGCCGGTTTGCTGTCCGCTATTCTGACTACATCCATTAGCGCCGCGTCAATATCTGCGTGTTAACCGTCTGAATGATCGGCTGTGCGCTTTGCATAGCGGCCAAACCGAAGGCACGGATAGCGACGCGTGATGGCGACAGGCAGACATGGAACAGGAACGCGGCCCCGTTTGACGTTGCGGCATGCTGCTATGGCGATTGCGTTGTTGCTGGCGGTGCTGCTGTCGGCCATCGACCGCGACGGGGTGACCGAACGCTGGCTTCAGGACACGCGCGACCTCATCAACAGCAAGCCTGCGAGCGGCGACATCCACATCGTCGAAATCGACGCCAAGTCGCTGGCAAAGCTTAACCGCTGGCCCTGGCCGCGCCGCCACCATGCCAAACTCATCGACCGCCTCGCCGCAGCAGGCGCCGAGCAGATTGTGTTCGACGTCGATTTTTCGTCACAGTCTGCCGATGCGGAGGATCGCGCGCTCGCTGCGGCCATTGCCCGCGCCCCTGGAAAAGTTGTGCTTCCAACCTTTCGCCAACCCGCCACCAATGGCGACAGCGCGGTCGAGGTTGAAAATCTTCCCCTCGCCATGCTGCGCGAACATGCGTTTCTGGGGTCGGTCAACGTCCGTGCCGACCGCGGCGGCCAGATCAACAATTATCCCTATGGCAGCATAACCGCCGCGACACCCCGCCCGTCGATCGGCGCGCTGCTGGCCAACACGTCGGGGCCGGTAGACCAGAGCTTCGCGCTCGATCATTCAATCGACGTTGCGACCATTCCGCGGCACAGCTTTATCGACATCGTCGAGGGGCGTTTTGATCCAAAGGCCATCAAGGGCAAACGGATGCTGGTCGGGGCAACCGCCATCGAGATCGGCGATCGTTATGCCACGGCGCGGTTTAGCGTCGTTCCGGGCGTGGTTATTCAGGCGCTGGCCGCCGAAACCTTGCTCGCCAATGCGGCGATACCGGATTTTGGCGCATGGCCGCTGCTGATCATCGCCGTCGCAATCGTGCTGTTTGCGCCGCAACTGTTCGGACGCAGAGAGGCGGCGGGGGGCGCGCTCATCCTGCTCACGGCAATTGCGCTGTTCGCATGTGCTACGCTTGGCGAGCGGCTGGGCATCGCCCACCTCGACCTGGCACCGGCGATGCTGTTTCTGATGAGCGCGGCAATTGCCCACCATGTCGTGGTGGTCATCCAGAAACTGTCCACCGCGCGCAATGTTGACCGGGAACTGGCCTGCCCAATCTGACCGCCTGGCGTGCGCAGGCAAGTAAGGCCGGAGCCCCATTTGTTGCAGTTGCCGAAATTTCCAACTTTGGCGCGATCCTCTCGCTGTTGGACGAAGCGGATGCGGTCAAACTCTATCTCGCCGTCGCCCAACGGCTGGAGATTGCCAGCGGAAACGGCCGCCTGTTCCGCATCGGCCGGGAGCATTTTTGCTGGACCATGGACGATCAGGCGCGGCAGGACATCGAGATGCAGTTGGGCAGCGCAGCGCAGTTGTTCAATGCGCCCCTGCTCGTCAACGGTCGCTCAATCCGCGCGACCTTATGCTTTGGGGTGGCGGCAGGCGATATGTCAGATCCCGTCGATACCGCCAACAAAGCGACCCTCGCGGCAAAACGTGCGAACGAAACCGGGCCCCGTTTGGCGTGGCACGACGATCGCCTTGCGCGGGACGCCGACCAATCGGTCATGATATTGTCCGAATTTGAAGCGGCGCTGGCGTCGGGCCACATTTCCGTCGTCTATCAACCCAAATACAGCCTTGCCGCGGAGCGGATTGCCGGGGCCGAAGCATTGATCCGCTGGGACCATCCTGAGCGGGGCGCGATCAGTCCAGCGATCTTCGTGCCGATCATCGAGCGCGAAAATCTGATGCAATCGCTCACTCTGTTCGTGCTCGACCGCGCACTAACGGATTTGGCGGATTGGAACGGCGGCGGCGGGAAATTTGGCTGCGCAGTCAATATTTCCGCCTCTTTGCTGAGCGACGCAGGCTTTGCCGATCAGGCCGCCGCACTTGTCCGTCGCAGCGGCATCGATCCGGCGCTGCTGACCTTCGAACTCACCGAAACCGCCGTGCTCTCGTCGCTCGAAACAGCGGCCTCCACGCTAGACCGGTTCAAGCAATTGGGTGTTAAACTGTCGATCGACGATTATGGCACCGGTCAGTCAACGCTAAGCTATCTTAAAAGCTTTGCGGCGGACGAGATCAAGATCGACCAGAGCTTTGTGCGGCTGGTCGCGAGCGACAATGCCAACCGCATCATGGTGCGCTCGACTATCGAAATGGCTCACGCGCTTGGGATCAGCGTCGTCGCCGAAGGTGTCGAAGACGCCGACGCCATGAAGGTGCTGCGCGACCTTGGCTGTGACACGGTCCAGGGCTGGCATATCGGCAAAGCAATGGTGGCGGATGCGTTTTCCCGATTGGTTGGACCAGAAGTCGGCAAAGCCGCGCGCGCAGCCTAAACCCCCACCGCCTTGAAAACGTCTCCCGGCCGCCCATATGATCGAAATTGGCCGGGCCCCTCTGGCGCATGTCACAATATGCGCGATGTCGGCACGTATGTCTCTGTTTGACGAAAGGGCCCGACATGGAAACATTTCTATTGGCAGATTTTCTGGGCAAGCCCGCGTGGATGTGGCTGTCCTTCATTTCGATCGTGATTGTCCTGCTCGCCTTTGATCTTGGGGTGCTTCACCGCAAAGCCAGGGAGATTGAGGTTGGCGAAAGCCTGATCCTTTCTGCCGTTTACATAAGCCTCGGCCTCGCCTTCGGTGCCTGGGTCTGGTGGTATCTCGGCCCCAAAAGCGGCATGGAATATATGACCGGCTTTGCGGTCGAAAAGGTGCTGGCGATGGACAATGTCTTCGTCATCGCGATGATCTTCACCTATTTCGCAATCCCGCGGTTGTACCAGCACCGCGTGCTGTTCTGGGGCATTTTGGGCGTCATAGTGCTGCGCGCGATCATGATCGGGATCGGCGCACCGATTGTCGAAAATTTCTCGTGGGTGCTGTACATCTTCGCAGTTTTCCTGATCCTCACCGGGGTCAAGATGCTGGTTGTCGGCGACAAACCGATGGACATCGCACAGAACCCGGTGCTGAAATGGATGAAGCGGCGCTATAATGTGACCGAAGAGCTGCATGGCGAGAAATTCTTTGTCCAGCTCCCCGATCCCAAGACGGGCAAGCTAGCGCGGTTTATGACGCCGCTGTTCCTCGCGCTGATCCTGATCGAGATCGCTGACGTGATTTTTGCGGTGGATTCGGTGCCCGCGATCTTCCTGATCACGACCGATCCGTTCATCGTTTACACGTCGAACATCTTTGCAATCCTGGGCCTGCGCGCACTCTATTTCGCGCTGGCGGCGATGGTGCAGCGGTTCAAATATTTGAAATATGCGCTGTCGATCCTGCTAATCTTCATCGGATCGAAGATCTTCATTGCCTGGACCATGGGGTGGGAGAAATTCCCGACCGCCTGGGGCTTGGGGATCACCGTTGCCATCCTTGCCAGCGGCATCCTCTTTTCGCTGTGGAAGACGCGCGGCGATGCCGAAGGCAAGACCATCGCTGCATAATCCCAGGGTCGGACCGGATGCTCGGTGCATCCGGTCCGGTCACCCAACTGGCCCGCAGGGCGGAACGGAGGCAGCGATCTGGCGTTAACCCCTTTATCCCGACCATTTCGGGATGATGTCCGCAGAGACGGGAGGGGAAAGAACATGAATGCCGATACCGACAAGGAAATCGACGTCACCACGACAGAGGCTCGCTCAGGCGTTACCGGCCATGGAGTGCGCTATGTGCTTGCCATCGGATTAATATTGGCGGTCGCCGCAATGGCAGTGGCGTTGATGGTCTACGCCGGATAAACAGTCTCCTCACGCTATGCGAGAGGGGCTGGATGATGAGCATGCGGGAGCGATTGGACGTCGCGGCGTCAGGCGGATGCCAGTGCGGAGCGGTGCGCTATCATGTCAGTGCCGTGCTCGACACGTCGCACATCTGCCATTGCCGCATGTGTCAAAAGGCGACGGGTAACTTCTTTGCCGCGCTGATCGGTGTGCCCCGCGACGCCATCGTCTGGACGCGCGGCCAGCCTGCGGAGTTCGCGAGCTCTGATGCGGTCGGACGCGGCTTTTGCGCCCGCTGCGGTACGCCGCTCTATTATTCCTACCACGCCAGCACGCACACCAATTTAACGACCGGATCCTTCGACGATCCTGCACTATTCCCGCCCAAGGTTCAGTTTGGCCACGAAGGCGAACTCCCCTGCTTCGCCGCCCTTGCCGCGCTGCCATCGGAAGGCACGACCGAGCAAACGATGAGCGATCATGTTGGCGCCATCCGCGCCTCCAACCATCAACACCCTGATCATGACACGGAAAGCTGGCCCGCATGACCCCCACCGCCAAGATATTGCTGCTCGGATCGGGGGAATTGGGCCGCGAATTTGCGATTTCGGCGAAGCGGCTTGGCTGCCATATTATCGCTTGTGACAGCTATGCTGCCGCCCCCGCAATGCAGGTGGCGGACGACGCCGAAGTCTTTTCCATGCTCGATGGCGATGCGCTGCGCGCGGTGATCGCCAAACACCGCCCCGATCATATCGTGCCCGAGGTAGAGGCGATCCGCACCGAAATACTGGCCGAGGTTGAGGCCGAGGGTTTCCACGTCGTCCCCAGCGCCCGCGCGGCGCAGCTGACGATGAACCGCGACGCGATCCGCGATCTGGCGGCGGGCGAGCTTGGCCTCACCACCTCGCGCTTCGAATATGCGACCAGCCGCGACGCGCTGAACGCCGCCGCCGCACGCATCGGATTCCCCTTGGTCGTCAAACCCGTCATGTCGTCGTCCGGCAAGGGACAGAGCATGGTGCGCGATGCCGACGGCGTCGATGTGGCGTGGGACTATGCCGCCGCTGGAATGCGCGGCGACCGGCTGCGCGTCATTGCCGAGGCCTTCGTCGATTTCGACTATGAGATTACGTTGCTGACGGTGCGGCACAAGGACGGCGTGACGTTTTGCCCGCCAATTGGCCATCGCCAGGAACGCGGCGATTACCGCGAAAGCTGGCAACCCGCCGCGATGTCGAACGCCGCGCTCGCCAGCGCGCAGGAAATGGCGACCAAGGTCGTCGATGCGCTGGGCGGGCATGGCATTTTCGGGGTCGAGTTTTTCGTGAAGGGCGACGCGGTCATCTTCTCCGAACTCAGCCCCCGCCCGCACGACACGGGCATGGTGACCTTGGTGTCGCAGACGCTCAGCGAGTTTGACCTCCACGCCCGCGCCATATTGGGCCTGCCCATCCCCGACGTGGCGGTGCCGCATGCCAGCGCGAGCGCGGTCATCCTGGCCGACCGCGATGCCGATAGCTTTGTCGTCGCCGGACTGGCCGAAGCCATGGCATCAACCGACACGCCAACGCATATCGACGTGCGGATTTTCGGCAAACCCGTGACCCGTCCCTATCGCCGCATGGGCGTCGCGCTGGCCCGGGTCGAGGGCGGCACGGTCGAAGCCGCCTGCGCCGCCGCCGTCGCTGCTGCCGCGAAAGTCCATATCAGGGTCAGGACCTAGTTACGGTTAGACCGCGCCAGAGCGGTGCTCACGCACGATGGCAGGATGACAATGTGATGGCAGCGGCGTTGCGCCGCGTACCCGGCCCATGCTCTATTGCATCAAAAGGCCAATCTATGCAGATGTTCATCCTCCCCCTGTCGCTACTCGCGGTCGAACCTGCGGTGACCAGCACCACGCCCGCTGCGCCAGTCGCGTCCGAACAGACCGTTCCACCCGCCGAAACAACCGCGCCGCCGGCCGATCCAACGCAAGACATTGTCGTCACGGCCGAGACGGCACCGCCGCCGGGTGATCCGCTCAAAGCCTTTAATGCTGACAGTTTCGAACTCATTCAGCAGGCCGACGAGGCGCTGGTGGCGCCCGCCGCGCGCGCCTATGAAAAGACCCTGCCCAAACCGGCGCGCGCCGGGCTGCGCAATTTTTTTCAAAATCTGCGCGAGCCTATTGGCGCGCTCAACTATCTGCTTCAGCTCAAGGTTGGCCGCGCGTTCGAAACGCTGGGGCGCTTTACGCTGAACTCGACCGTTGGCCTTGCCGGTTTCATCGATGTCGCGAAGGAAAAGCCCTTCAACTCACCGCGGCGGCCCAATGGCTTTGCCAATACGCTCGGCTTTTATGGGGTGAAGCCTGGGGCCTATTTCTACCTTCCGCTGATCGGGTCGACCACAGTGCGCGATCTGGTTGGCGGCACGGTCGACGGGCTGCTTTATCCGATGGCGATCGGCAAACCTTTCACCCAGCTCGAATTCACCATCCCCGGCGGCACGCTCAGCGCGCTCGACTATCGGATCGAAAATGACGAAAAACTGCGCAGCGTGAACGAGGATAGCGCCGACCCCTATACCGTGACCCGCGAGCAATATCTGGCCCGGCGACAGGCAGAGATTGATGCGCTGCGCGGCAAACTGGCGGTGGTTGCACCGCCGCAGGAACCGGTTAAACCGATGCCAACCGATGTTCCAGATCCTGCACCTCAGCCCTGATCATCTGCCCCAGATGCGCGGCATCAACGCGCTGTTCGGGGATGTGTTCGAGGATCCGGATCATTATGCCAGCGCGCGGCCCTCCGATGAATGGCTGCGCACTCAATTGGCCAATCCCAATGTCATCGCGCTGGCCGCGCTCGACGGCGACGCCATTGTCGGCGGCCTCACCAGCTATGTCCTGCCCAAGCTTGAGCAAGAGCAGAGCGAGATTTACATTTATGATCTGGCGGTGGCGCAAAGCCATTGGCGGCGCGGGATCGCCACCGCGCTGATCGGCGCGCTGCAGGACATGGCAAAGGCGCGCGGGGCGTGGGTGATTTATGTGCAGGCGGACTATGGCGATGAGCCCGCCATTGCGCTTTATACGAAGCTCGGCGTTCGTGAGGATGTGATGCATTTCGACATCGCGCCGCGCTAGGCCATGCGCCAAGGCGCTGCTACACCCCAGCGCATGTCCGAAAAGAATCATCTCTATCTGGTCGACGGCTCCAGCTATATCTTCCGCGCCTATCACCGCCTGCCGCCGCTCACGAACCCGCAGGGCGTTCCGGTCGGGGCGGTTTATGGCTACACCACCATGCTCTGGAAGCTGGCCAAGGATTTGCACGAGGCCGACGGGCCAACCCATCTTGCGGTCATCCTTGATCACAGCAGCAAATCGTTCCGTAACGATATTTACGACCAGTATAAGGCGCACCGGCCCGAACCGCCCGAGGATTTGCGGCCGCAATTCCCGCTGATCCGCGATGCGACCCGCGCCTTTTCGCTGCCCTGTATCGAGATGGAGGGGTTTGAGGCCGATGATCTGATCGCCTGCTACACCGAAGCTGCGGTCGCGGCGGGGTGGAACGTGACCATCGTGTCGTCGGACAAGGATCTGATGCAGCTCGTTCGCGAACCCGATGGCGCGCCGCATGTCGACATGCTCGACACGATGAAGAATGTTCGCATGGGCCTTTCCGCAGTCGAAGAAAAATTCGGCGTCGGCCCGCAGCTTGTTGGCGATGTGCTCGCATTGATGGGCGACAGCGTCGACAATGTCCCCGGCGTTCCCGGCGTTGGTCCCAAGACCGCGACCAAGCTGATCGTCGAGCATGGTGATCTTGAAAGCGTCCTTGCGGCAGCCGACGCGATGAAGCCCGGCAAGCTGCGCGACAATTTGATTGAGCATGCCGAAATGGCGCGGCTGTCGCGCGTGCTGGTCGAGCTCAAATGCGATGTGCCGCTGCCCAACGCGCTCGACACGCTAAAGCTCGACGCGATCCCGCCCGAGCCTTTGCGCGCCTTCCTGACCGAGCATGGCTTTCGTTCGCTCGCGGCGAAGCTAGACAACGGCGCGCCGCCGCCGGGCCAGTTCGCAGCGATAGATGACTTCCGCATAGCGGACAAACCGACGGCTTGCAGCCAATCGATCCCGGCCCATTGGTGCAGTTCGCGCACAATCTTTTCGCGCCCCAGGCCCTGTTGCAGGTATTGAAGACGAAGCGATTCATCTCGGCCCCGGTAAATGGGATGTTACTGGGTTTCTCTCCCTGCAAAATTCTCCCGGCCATCTCGCC
>JAAUPH010000094.1 GCA_012035435.1 Sphingopyxis sp.
GGCGCTGCAGTACCTTTACCCCAGGGCCGACAAGGACCTGCTGGCGCGCATCCGCAACGCGCGGCTGCCGCAGAGCTACTTCGGTTGCCTGGTGCAGGCGCTGCAAAGCTCGTTCATCTACGACCGGCTGATCATCAGCTGGATCAACGACCTGCCGCAGCCGGAGCTGGCCGCCGAGGTGGCCGACTTCCTGATGCGCTTCGAGGAGGTCGACTGGGCGATGGCGGCGGGACCGGCGCCATCCTTTGTATCGGGTATCGTGATTGCATGCGATGTGCGTACGGCGCTGCGCCATTATGACGCCGATGCCGTCGTCGTTATCGGCGCTAACCGGCTCAGCCAATGCTATGCCGACGCGTTTGAGCAATGGGGCAGCGCAGCGGTTCTGGTGGATGGGGATGCCGCGATGCGGACGGGACTGCTGGCGGCGGCGCGGCAGGCGGGGTTGGCCTAAACCCACCTCATTGCGAGCGCATGGCCATGCGAATAATTGGTCGGGACGAGAGGATTCCCGACCAAGCAAATATACAATTCACCAAAGCGACAAAAATCGCAGAAATCGGTGATTTTTTACCTTCAACCTAATGGTGAATGATTGGCGTGCCACAGTCAAGGACACAGTTTATGACACAATTGTGGCACGTCTCGGATGTGGGCCAGATATTCCCGAACGGGAAAATGGCGAGAGAAACTCTTTATGGAGTTCGTGAAATTCCTGATCGGGAATAAATCTCTTGCAAATGATCGCTGCTTCCAATAATGTCCCGCTCGGTAATATGGATAGCAAATCACTCGGATTGATAGTTCTCCGCGAACGCAAAGCGCAGAAGCTGCGGCAGGTGGAGCTGGCTGCTGCGGCTGGGGTTGGCGTCCGCTTTATCGTCGATCTCGAAGCAGGCAAACCCACGCTCCAGCTAGAAAAGGTTCTACATGTTCTGGCGACGCTTGGTTGTGATGTCGCCGTAACTCCACCTCCGGGTGACGTGTGACCGACCGCCTGTCTGTCTGGTGGGATGGGCGCATCTCAGGCTGTCTCTATCTAGGCTCCGATGGCGAAACGCTGTTTGCGTATGACGCTGATTGGCTGGCCGATCCCGATGCACCGGCCTTGTCCTTCTCGCTTCCCAAGCAAGCCGAACCTTTCAAGCGCAGCGCGGTGCAAGCCTTTTTCGGCGGCATATTGCCAGAGGAAGGGCAGCGAACCGCCATAGCGCGCGCGCTCGGTGTGTCGGCGGATAATGAATTCCGGCTGCTCGAATATCTTGGCGGCGAAGTTGCGGGCGCACTGACACTCTTGCCCGAAGGGGAAACGCCTGCGTCGCCTAGCGATGCCGCGCCAAAACTGCTCGATGACGATGCGCTCGTGCAATTGCTCGATCATCTGCCGCTCCGTCCCATGCTGGCGGGTGAAGATGGATTGCGGCTGTCGCTGGCAGGCGCGCAATCCAAACTGCCCGTCCTCCTGATTGACGGGCAAATCGCGCTGCCTGCGCCGGGGCAACCGACAAGCCACATCCTCAAACCGCCCATATCGCGGTTTGAAGGCACGACGGAGAATGAATATTTCTGCATGTCGCTAGCCAGCGCGGTAGGCTTGGAGGTTGCGGCGGTGGAAATGCGCGTTGTTGCAGACCAGTCATTCCTGCTCGTTACCCGCTACGACCGTGCGATTGGTGCAGAGGGAAGCGTCACCCGCCTCCATCAAGAAGATTTTGCCCAAGCCCTTGGCGTCCCCTCGCACCGCAAATATGCCAGCGAAAGCGGGCCGATCTTTGCCGATTGTTTCGCGCTGCTGCGCCGGGCAGCGACGCGCCCCGCGCGCGAAATCCTGAAACTCCTCGATGCCGCGATCTTCAATCTGATAATCGGCAATGCCGATGCCCATGCCAAGAATTTCAGCCTGCTCCACCGTGGCGGCAATGGGGGCGGCGCAATCACCCTAGCACCGCTTTATGATCTGCTCTCGACCGTCCTCTATCCCAATCTCCATGTGAAGCTGGCGATGAAAATCGGCGGCAAGGCGGTCCTCGAAGACATCGAGCCGTGCCACTGGGAACGGTTCGCAGCTGATGCCCAGCTCGGCGCGCCATTCGTGCGAGCGCGGATCGGACAATTGTGCAACGCCGTCATTGCCGCAATTGATGACGAACTTGCGAAGGCATTACCAGTGAATGCCGACTTTTCGGCGGTCAAAGCATTGGTTCGCGAACGAGCCGTGACGTTGAAAGATAAAGCCTGATCAGCATGTCGAGTGCAGGAAATACACCTTTCCGCAGAACTTGTAAGGAATAGTTGGCCGATATTGGCTGGCATTCTACATGATAACTTGGCGCAATTTAAAGTCGCGACTGTCCCGAATTGGGAATTGGTCGCTTTGCCAAAACGTTAACGAATCCTAGAAGATGGTGCTTACGGAATTTTTTACCGTAAGTCCGATGGTGCCGGTCCGCACCCAAGGACGTTACTCATGGCTCTCCCCCCACGAAATGCCGCCGAAGCTGTTCGGCGCAAACAAGCATATATTCAACAGCAGCTGGCCAAAGGCCGATCTCGCAACGCGATCCGTACGGAATTGGTCCAACAAGGGATGCGAAAGGTGTCTAGGGCGTATTTCAACGAAATCGTCTCGGAATTCGCGCTTGCGAACGAGCCAGCTGCACCAACCGCTGCGGCTCAGACTAAGGCCGTTGTCGAAGTCGCGCCCAATGCTCCTCACGTTGCCGCAGCTGAGCACGTCAAACGCGAAACGGTCGGTCGCGAGCGGATTGCGAACATCGTTGTGCGTCCATAGTGTCCAGTTGACCCGCAGCCGTTTCGGCGACAGGACAAGCACCCTCTCATTGCGCAGTTCGTAATATTTGATAACCGCGAGCGCCTCGAAGGTTTTGCCAAGTCCAACGCTATCTGCGATGATGCAGCCGCCCCATTGCGCCAGCTTGCCAACCGCGCCGAGCACGCCATCGCGCTGAAAACGGTAGAGCATGTCCCAGACTTTGCTGTCTTCAAGACCGATGCGCTTGTCAGGTAAATCGCCAGCATCGACCGCCATATCGGTGAAGAGCGCAGCGAGAGCGCGGTGATAGCAATCGGCAGGTGTGGGTTAGGAAGCGGCGGTGTTCAGCTGCGCAAACATAGGGATATCGTTATGTTCTTGGGCTTCGCCCCACAGCCGATCGAACCAGCTGGCCATGGTGGCTACTTCTTCGGCCTGGTCGAACAGCTGGACCATCCCGGCGGTTGCACTTTGGGCAAGGCCCAATCCCGCCGTGATCAATTCGCACTCGCCGGTTAAAGCGAATGGCGTCAATGGGTTAAGCATCAATGACTGCTTCAAGCTACGCTCGCTCGCTCGCACACTGCCAGCGCTGAGCCAAGCCAGCACTCGGGTAGCGTCATCGCGGGCCGTTAATCTGTTCCGGCGGCGGCGGTCGTGCCCGTCCGTCAGGAGCGAACAATCCTTTGACAAAACGCACCGCGAAACTGGGAGAGATCCGGCCAATACCGCCATGCCTTCAACGGACACCGACGAGGCTGCCATATCAAAGGATACGCCTTTTGGTAGCATGTTGATAACGCGTTCACTGCCGATATTCGAGATAAGCCGCATTAATTCAGTTCTTCCTCAATGGGTTGCCGAGGGTATGCCAAAACAAGGTGATACCGCGCATAGCGACGTTCACCTTTGCGGATCAGCGCACCTTTATCAACGAGATTGGCCAAATCGCGGGTCGCGGTGGCTAAGCTCGCCCCGGTGATCGTCCGGTAATTCCCGGCACTCAACCCGCCCTCAAACCCATCCGGCCCTTCGCGGAACAGGCGAAGCAGCGCCTTTTCCTGCCGTTCATTGATTTCACCACGCAAGCGATCAAGCAGCCGCGTCTTTTCGATCAGGAAGCGGATGCGGGTGATTGTGCGCGCCTGTGCCTCGATGACAATATCGGCAAACCATGCCAGCCAGGCATTGATGTCGTTGCTCTGGCTGCCGAGATGAAGCGCGGCGTAATATGCCTTGCGGTGGCGGTTGATGGTTTCTGCCAACGCCGTCAGCGTAGGGGCGGACAAGTTTTGCGCCAACGCCCTTTCGGCAATTGCGCGCCCTATGCGGCCATTGCCATCCTCAAACGGGTGGATGCTTTCGAACCATAAATGCGCGATGGCCGCACGCGTGATCGCGGGAAGCGCGTTTGGCGAAGATGGCGCGCTGTCGTTGAACCAAGTGATGAAACGCGCCATTTCCGTCGGAACACTGTCTGAAGGCGGTGCCTCAAAATGCACGCGCGGCGCATGAAGCGCGCCCGACACGATCTGCATCGCGTCCTCATGTGTCCGATAACGACCAATGTCGGTAACGTCACGGCGGCCGTTCATGAGCATTGCGTGCCACGTGAACAACATCGTGTCGTCGAGCGGAGCGGCATGATTGCGATAGACATCGGCCATAAGTTCGGCTGCTCCCGCTTCTGCTGCATTGGCGCGGCGTGCTGGCGCTGCGAACCCTAAATGACGTGCGAGCGACGACTGGACGCTGTCGCGGTCAAGGATTTCGCCCTCGATGGCCGAGCTATCGACAACCTCTTGTGAGATCAGCTCAATCGTTAGGCCGATCCTGGCATCGCTTTCGAGATGATCGAGTGAGCCGATAACAACGCCTGAACCTCTCAGAAATTGTTCTTCCATCGCGCGGATACGATCTCCGTCAAAACGGAAATTCGGCCAGTCGGGGAGCTGCCAATTCCATAGCATGATCGATAAAGCGCCTTTCTATCAATCATAATATAGCATTATTTTGATTGATTAAGCCAGCGCTAATCGTTCACATCATAATGCGGTAGGTTGGGCAGGTTGAGTTCACGGCAGGGATAGCCTTAGCGGGAAGGGTTCCAGATGGCTTATAAGCTGCTGCATATGGATGGCGCATGGCAACAGTTCATCAAGTCCGTGATCCTCTTCATAATTTTTCTCAAGCGTGGTTTGTTTCTCATGCCCGAAATAGGATTGCCGCAAACCCATCTCGATCTTTGGAACGCTCTTGCGCAAATAGGTTGTCGCAAATTTACGCAGCGACTGTGTGTCAATGTCTTTGTCGGCAAACGCACCGCTGGTTCCGTTCGGAAAATGATGTTCGAGCATTGGCGCAAAAAACAATTCACGGAACCGCTTGCGTGCCGGCACTTTTCGTCGTGTTCAATTCGGGATAAAGCCAGAACTCGCCCCGCGCTCGAAGCGCCCGGACATAATCTGCGAAACCAAGCTGCAACAACATCGGCGCAATCGGAAGATCGCGATCCGATGCGAGCGTCTTCACCGTTTGATGCATAGAACCCCGAATGCGGAAAAACGGGATCGGCACGTCGAGCACGACGTTCGACAATGGCATCTGGCACAGCTCGTTCGACCGCGCACCATAAAGGGCCAGTTTAAGGGTGATCCAATAGCCAGCATCGTGAAAAACGAGGCTGCCGGGGGTGAAGCGCTCGGTGGCGCTTTTACAACCCGTGAAAAGGGGGCCACTCAATAAAGTGCGCAATTCGGACTCTATAGGCACGGGCGGCAATTATATACTTGAGTGAGCAAGCCGATGAGCGTATCAGACAACCGACAGGTCGGTGCTCAATCTGACTTTTGAGTTTTTTAGAAGGCGTGATGCGTGTTGCCTTAGAGCGAGATGTAGGCGCCTTCGCTCTGCGCGATCATCCGCACAGCATTGACAGCCTCGCTAACGAGATGGCTGTTCGCGTCTTTTCAGCAGCCAAGGCAGAAGGGCGGGACGCAATTCACCTATCTGGTGATTGATCGTGTAACCCCTAGCACACCATTTTTTCAGATCTTCGATTGTCACGTCATAGGTCTTGTCGAAAACCAAAACCTTGCCCTTATGCGCAACCTTTTCAAGTTTGGCTGTGGAATCCACGCGCTGAATGACATCCTGTTCAAACCGCCAGCTATCATGCACGAGCTGGTTTCTCTCTTCGCCAAATTTGCCCGACACGTCGTTCAACAGATCGGAGATTTCGGCCCGCCATTCATCCCGTGGGCTGTCGATGGCGATCAGGCGTAGAAGTATTGTGCATTTTCGAGCGGGCAGCATGCCAGAAACGACGGCGGCAGCCTCGGCGTGGCTTATGTCCAGAATATCGGTGATGAGCATATCTAGGCGACGGTCGATCATGGCCCAGATCATGCTGACCTCACCTAGCTTCTGTTGGACCGCCTGTAGATTTTTCCATTCCCGCTCTCTATCTTGCCACGCCATGACCAACCCTGCCCCCAACAACGCCTATTCAGAGGCAGAAACCGAGCGCCGCCGCGAGGCTGCGCTGGCACGGATGCTTGCAACCCCTCACAAGCCGCATAAGGCTAGCAAGGGGACGCGCGGGGAGTCGAGTCAGTCGAAGTAGCGTTTGCGCTTTTCGCCGATCTGGCGAGGCGCATAGGTCACCTTAGGCGGCGACTGCGTCAATCCGCCGATAGGTAAGGCGACGGCCCACCATGCCATTCACAATCGCCAGAGCGCGCTCGCTGTCCGTCAGGGTGCGGGTATTATAGCGCAGGTCGAACTCGCGGCAGTAGCGACCAAGGTGCGCTTCGCTCATGTGGTGATAGGTGCCGATGACGCCGCGCTTGAAAATGGAGAAGAAGTTTTCGGCGGTGTTGCTGTGCTTGAAACCGCCCAGCGAGACATATTCCTTGGCGCTGTGGTTCACGACGCTGTGGCCGTTGAACTCACGGCCCACGCGGGTGTAAACCGGCGCTTCGTCCGTCATCAGGTGGCTGGCACGGTCAACGTTAGTGACAATCAGGCCGCGAAGCTGCTTGCCGGTCACATTGGCAACATGGAACGAACGGGCTTTGCCGTCGCGTTCCACCAGCGCGACAACGGCCTTCTTGGGAGCGGGCTTGCGGGTGGCGCGATTGCGGGCTTTGCCGCCGACATAGGTTTCGTCGGCTTCGACAACGGCATCGGGACCGCCAAGGGGACCGCCATTGTCGGCACCGTCCATTGCTTCGCGGATACGGTGGCAAAGGAACCATGCGGTCTTATAGGTGACGCCGATCATGCGCGACATTTGCAGGGCGCTCATGCCCTTCTTTGAAGCGGCCATGATGTGCGTTGCCAGCAACCATTTGTGCAGGGGAACGTGGCTGCGCTCCATGACGCTGCCAGTGCGCACGGTGAACTTGTCGCGGCAATGATTGCAGAGGAACATACCGGCTTGGGTTTTTCCTTCCATGCGACGAACGCGCTTGCTGCCACAGTGCGGGCAGACAGCGCCATCAGGCCAGCGGTTCGCCTCAAGGTGCGCCGTGGCTTTGGCTTCGTCGTGGAAAATGGGGTTGGTGATATTCATGGCTTCGTTCCTCTTGGGAACGTATTGGGTCAGTCAGTTTGCTAAGTCAAGTATATAATTGCCGCACGGGCTTTCGCTTATTTTTCGGACGATCGTCGGCAGCCTTAAGGCGCGCAAAGCTTACATTGGGGATAACGTAGCTCCGCCCTTTGTTGATCTCGGCGATGATATCTACAAAATCGAGCACCTGTTTCAGGGTATTGATGTGGCGGTTATATGTGCCGGCCTTCATACCAACTTTGTCGATGCCATCTTGCTCAGCTTTGATCTGATCGGCAGCCCATGCGGCTGCAAGCACTTCGCCTCTGCCGAATACGTGCTTCAAACCACCCGTTCGATCTTCACGGCTTTTCCCCCAGACTTTGGGAAGTTTTTTCAGTCGTGCGTCGATATTGAGCAGATGTTGGCGGGTGATGGCACTCATTGGCAGGTCCCCATTTTCAGTAATGAAAATGTCCGTGATGACCCTTGCGTTGCGCTGAGCGCTATCCGCCCAGCTCTTGCTGCGGGCATATTCCTCGATTGCCATTTCGCACACCTCCGATATCAGCAGATCGACCATGCCGGGAGCAGGGGACGCCGAAGGTGTGGGTGGCGGTGTTGTTATCTGGCTGGCCAGATTTGGCGCTGGCGTCTGATCATTGGCGGCTGTGCGTGAAAGTTCTGGATTTGGCGGTGTCAAATTTGGAATTGCGGTAGTGGCCTGCTGCCGGTTTGATGGACACCGAGATTGGCTCATTCATGCTACACCGGCCTCGCGTTCGAAGTCGATGGGGCTTCGGTATCCGATGGTCGAGTGCCTGCGGATCGGGTTGTAGAAGCATTC
>JAAUPH010000095.1 GCA_012035435.1 Sphingopyxis sp.
ACTATTTCAGGAGCGTGCGATAACGCGCCCGGGGCTGGCAGTTGCCTCGTGCCGGGCTTGCGTGGCGCGCGGGCGGCTCCCATATCGATGCAGTGACGAGGAACACCGTCACGCCGGGTGCCGCATGAGGTGGGCCCGGCTGGTTTCACCGAAGTGCCTGATGGGGCTTCGCAATCGATGACACGCTACCCTTCGCTGTCCCACCCCTTCCTGCTCGGCTTCGACGATATCGAGCGGGCGCTCGACAGGGTGGCCAAATCCACCAATGACGGCTATCCGCCGTACAACATCGAAAAGCTGAGCCGCAGCGAGCAGGCGCCCGAGCGGCTGCGCATCACGCTCGCCGTCGCCGGCTTCACGCGGGACCAGCTCGACATCACGCTCGAAGAAAACCAGCTCATCATCCGCGGCCGTCAGATCGAGGACAAGGAGCGGGCCTACCTGCACCGCGGCATTGCCGCCCGGCAGTTCCAGCGCACCTTCCTGCTTGCGGACGGAATGGAGGTGCTGGGTGCTGATCTCTCCAACGGCTTGTTGTCTGTCGATCTGGCCCGGCCCGAGCCGGAGCGGATCATCCGCAAGATCGACATTCTTGCCCGTGACTGATGCGACCGACCCGCAACCTGATCGTACCGCCAAAGGAGGATGTAATGGCCGGCTCTGTTGACACCACCTTGCCGAATGCCACTGTCCTGTCAGTGGCTGACTTCGCCAGCCTTGGCATAGGCGAAGTGGCCTATGTGCGCGAGATGAGTGCCGAAGACGTGCAGCGCCTCGTGCCGCAGGTCCAGGGCATTCCGACCGGCATCGACCTGTACGCGCTTCTGGGCGCCGATGGCACGCCGATCATGATCGCCGACTCGCGCGAGGACATCACCGCCAGCGCCTGGCAGAACAAGCTCGTTACCGTCAGCGTGCACTGACCGTGCGTCGCGGCTCAGACAGACGGGCCGTGACTGGCAGACGCGCCAAGACTTGCCGCCACCGCCTTGAGCAGCAACGCGATGTCGCTGTCGCGCGAGAGGCGGTGGTCGCCGTCCTTTACCAGTGTCAGCGCCACCTCCGAGGACGGAAGATGTTCGATGAGCCGCATGGCGTGCTGCCACGGCACATCGGGATCGGCCATGCCCTGCAGGATCGTGACCGGACAGCCAGGATCGATGGGTGCGCCGAACATCAGATGGCGGCGGCCATCCTCGATGAGGGCGCGGGTGATCGGATAGGGCTCCGGCGCGTAGGCCGACGGACGCAGCCATTGGCCCGTCCGCTCGATCTCGGCACGAACATCGGGGCGGGGAAACTGCCGGAACTTCCGCCTGAACAGATGCGGAAGGAAGGGGAGTCCTATTCGGACTGGAAAAAGCGGGTGAACCCGTGAGCGCCCAAGGGCTCGCAGAGATTCAAAAGGCGAGAGCCGCCGGGTTTACGGACGAAGAGATTTCTCAGAATATCGCGGACGAGAAGGCAAAGGCCGGCACATTCGACCGCGAAAGGCGGGTGGTCGAGGACGCGCGGCCCGAAAGCAAGAAGGAGCTTTTCGATAACTTTCTCTCGCGAGCGGAAACCGTGGTCCTTCTCTTCGAGCAGCTCGCGCCAGGCCTGCAGCTCGTCCGCGTCCGATCTCAGACGTTGCAGGACCTCGAGCTTCTGCTCCAGGCGGCGGCGCTCGCAACGGCTCGTGAGCACGCGGTGCCGCGGGCGGTTCAAAGGCTTTTGGAGTTGATGGCCAGTGGTCCCGGCGCGTCATGGTACGACGTCGACCTCAAATATGGCACAGTTGGTGCGGTTGCGCTTGACCGCTCCGGCCATGTCGCTGCCGCCACCTCGACCGGCGGCCTTACCGGCAAGCGCTATGGGCGGATCGGCGATTCACCGCTGATCGGCGCCGGCACCTATGCCGACGATGAGACCTGCGCGGTCTCCGCGACAGGGAGCGGCGAGTTCTTCATCCGCGCGGTGGTCGCGCTGGCCGATTCGCTGGGGATGTCCACGACCGCCGAAGGGGCCGAAACCGAATTCGAGGTCGAAACAATCAAGGCGCTGGGCTGCCGCAAAATCCAGGGCTATTATTATGGCCGCCCGATGGGCGCTGCCGATGTGATGGCGAAACGCAGCGGCTTTATGATGAAGGTGTTGAATCGGCCGCACATCATCCTCGCGCACGACTGGCTCGTCGGCCTGCGCGGCGGGGGCGGCTTCCTTCCAGTTGATCACGCCCATGATGAAATCAATGGTGTCGTCATCGGAGGAGAAGGGCAGCAAGATGCCGCGGTACATGATAGTCACGCCGCGTTCGTTGACGAACTCCGCCTCGAACCCGATGGGCGCACGGTTCGCAATGATCTGCAAATAATGGTCGGTCAGACGGCTCAGTACCGAACGGCTGGGCACCTGGCTGATGTAATGAGCCTCGTCATCCAGATTGCTTTCGGCGCGCAGCCGGTCGCCCAGAAAGACGATCGCGGGATCTTCAATCCCGGCAGTGAAATCGAGCAGGACGGCATGGGGACCGAAATCGTCCAGATTGTCAATGTCCAGGTCTTCGACCGAGGGATAGGCGCGATCGCCCAGCATGCCGGCCCACAGATTATAGGCCCGCACCTGCATCCGGCGTTCATCGACGCCAATGGCGGGGGGCGCTTCAATCGTCCCTTCCATCCGGTCATCGGTGCCCGCAAGCAATCCGCGCATGCTGTCCATCATGTGGTCCCCAAAAGACAAGTCCTTGGTGGCGCTGATGCACCACAATTGGTAAATGCCGCGTAAATGATTTTTACAAGGAACGGCGCGCGGGGGCCAACGATGAATGCTTGTTTTCGCTCCGCCCCCTTGCTAACGGGCGCACCCATGCCGCTTTAGCTCAGTTGGTAGAGCACATCATTCGTAATGATGGGGTCACAGGTTCGAGTCCTGTAAGCGGCACCAGCATCTCGGCAGGAAAATTCCAGTGGGTTATGGCTGGCAACATCGCTTGGGTGTCGACACCTTGAAACTGACATACTGCGTCGAGCAACGGCGCAATGGGCGTGCGTTCGGGCGTCACGCCATCGAACAGGCCGTTCGGACAGTGGCGTTCGCCGGTCCACGCAGTGTGCGATAATATGGGATAAAGGCAGATGCCCATCAACGGCACGCCCGCCGCAGCAGCCACAGCGCATTGATCCAGGACCATTCGGAACCAGGCAGCGCGGTCATCGCCTTCACAGCCAGTTTCTGCAATCAACATTGGCTTGCCATACCGCGCGTGGCTGTCCTGTAACAAAAGCGACAGCGGCGTCCATCGATCGTCCCGCCAGTCGATGGTTCCCTTAGAGGCTGACTCGAAAGTTCATTCGATTTGGCAATGGGATGCGATGAAGCGGGTAAGGCGTCGGATGTGAGCGATGGTGGTCCAAGCGGTGGAGCTTTCGATCGATTTCTCCCAGTCCTTGGGGAGACGTCGGCATCTGCCGAGCCATGCGAAGGTGCGCTCGACGACCCATCGGCGTGGTAACAGGATGAAGCCCATTCCGCATCGCGCAAATCGCTTGGATAACGCAACCCCGCACGGCTATGCTGCCGACGGGCGATATCAGTCCACATCGTTTAAATCCTGGTAGTTTCTGGCGAAACCCCAGAACCAGCGATGCAACACAGCGTCAAGCGCAACTGGCTGATATCTCACAACTACTTTTGACGACGGGCTCTAAGAACTAGTGCATTTGCCTGCACTGCAAGCGGTGTCGTACACTTTACCGGATTCCCTACGGCTCGCCTCTGAAGCCTTTATCGCTCTTGAAATCCGGCACCCCATTTTGGCAGATCAATCCGCCAAAAGTCAGGCAGCTTCCAGCATTTCCAGCCGCCGCATAAATTTGTCCGGCTGTTCCTCGTGCAGTTCAAGGAACCGGTTGGCCTCCTTGACGATCCGCGCCTCGACTACCGCTTCGCGGTCGATCCTCGATTGGGCGTGGAGCCACTCGGTCACTTCAAGCCAATCCCACAGCGGACTATTCGAAGTAACGCGGGCGACCGGATTGGGGAAGCCCGAACCGCGTTCGGCCTTGGCGTAGAGCGAGATCGCTTGGCGGGTGAGGCCGGAGCGTTCGGCGATGTCGCTGAGGCTCACGAGATAGTCAGGTTCGACCCGCTCAACCTTGGCACCAGTCTTGAGGATATCCTCATAGGCCGAGGCAATTGCCTTGGAGAACGACACAGCCTCTCGGGCAAACTCGGCAATGATCACGCCCTCCTGAAACGACAGGGTAGCATCGTCGCAGCCAGCCTCGAAGAAACGATCCTCATAGCCTTCCATGTCTGGATCGAGACCGGAGGCGATGATCGTGAACTCGTGCGTCTTCATCTCGATCACTCCGTTCCCGGATGCGGGCACCGCGCAACATCGCGCCGGATCGCCTTGGCATGGTTCTCCGCATTGCGCGGGGTGCTCCACACCGAGACCATGCAGCCGTCCCGGTCAGCCCAGGGGCAGTAAAGCCGCCCCCAGGCATGGCCGCTGATCGGAACCACCCGCCACCCAAGCGTTTCCGCATGAGCACGACATGGTGGCGAAGGCGCGCGATGGTATACGCCTTCGTCCGCTCCTTCATCGGCTCGCCCTGCGCCGATGCCGAAGCTGCCTCCCGCCGTCATCGACGATAGCTTGGCGATCGGCGGCGAGGATATTGATGCGCGCAAACAGCGCACGCGGTTGACCGTGGCGGTCAAGATCGACGACACCGGCCTCTATCGGTTTGTCGTCAACAGCGGCGCCGATAGCAGCGTCATCGGCACCCGCATCGCGCGGACGCTGCAGCTTCCCGCCGGGCGTGCCATTACCCTCAACGCAATGACGGGCAGCAGCATCGTCCCGCGCGTCCTGATCGGCGAATTGGGTCTTGGCGATCCGAGAAGGGCCGCAGCGAGGCGTGCAAGCGTTAGCTGTGCGCGCGCCGCCGATGCCGCTTGTCGCCCCCACCGGCTTTCGGCATAGTCGGGCGGCGGCGCTGCCGCGTGCGGGAGAGGATCATGCCAGCGGTTAAAGCCGGATCAGTGCGTTCGACGCTGGGACCCAGCGACAACCCCTATTTGGGAGGAGCTTGGCGGCCGACCTTCAACGAATGGAACGGCGTTTATACCCCCGGCGATGCTGAGATCATTGGGACCATCCCCGCCGACATCGACGGCGTCTATGTCCGCACCGGCGAGAATCAGATCCACGAACCCATCGGCCGCTATCATCCCTTTGACGGCGACGGTTTTCTGCACGCCATGTCGTTCAAGGATGGCCGCGCTGCCTATCGCAGCCGCTTTGTGCGGACCAAGGCTTTTGCTGCGGAGGCGGAGGCGGGGCGCTCGCTGTGGGCAGGGCTAATGGAGCCGCCGCACAAATCGACCCGGCCCGGCTGGGGCGCGCAGGAATGGCTGAAGGACAGCTCGTCGACCGATGTCGTCATTCATGCGGGCCGAGTGCTCTCGACCTTTTACCAATGCGGTGAGGGCTACAGGCTCAACCCCTTCACGCTGGAGAGCGAGGGGACCGAAGCTTGGGTGCCGCTCGACGGCATTTCGGCGCATTGCAAGGTCGATCCCGCTACCGGCGAGCTGTTGTTCTTCAACTATTCCAAGCATGCGCCCTTCATGCATTATGGCGTGGTCGGCGCGGACAATCGCCTGAAACATTATGTGCCCATCCCGCTTGCGGGGCCGAGGCTGCCGCACGACATGGCCTTTACCGAAAATTACGCCATTTTGAACGACATGCCGCTCTATTGGAACGCTGAGCTGCTCAAGAAGAATCTGCACGCGGTCCAGTTTCATGCCGATGAGCCGACGCGCTTTGCGATCATTCCGCGCTATGGCCAGCCAGAGGATATCCGCTGGTTTGAGGCGGCGCCGACCTATACGCTGCACTGGCTCAATGCGTGGGAAGAGGGGGATGAAGTCATCCTCGACGGCTATTTTCAGGAAGAGCCGATGCCCAAAAGCTTCCCCGAAGCGCCGCCGGGGCTGGAGCGGATGATGGCCTATCTCGACCAGCATTTGATGAAGCCGAAGCTTCATCGCTGGCGCTTTGACCTCGTCACCGGCCAAACCCGCGAAGAACGGCTCGATGACCGCATTCTTGAATTTGGCACGATCGACCAGCGCCGCGCCGGGCGCAAAAATCGCTATGGGTACAGCACCATTCCCGAACCCGGCTGGTTCCTCTTTCGCGGGCTGGTGAAGCATGATTTTGAGACCGGCGCGAGCGAGACGGTGGAATTTGGCGAAGGCCGTTTTGGCAGCGAAGCCCCATTCATCCCGCGTATGGGATCGACCGCTGAGGATGATGGCTATCTGATCACCTTCATCTCCGATGTGCCCCACGATCGCAGCGAATGTGTGCTCTATGACGCGCGCAATCCCGGTGCGGGGCCGGTGTGCCGCATCATCCTGCCGGAACGTATTTGTTCGGGCACGCATGCACATTGGGCCAATGGCGATGATATCGGCATGGGTCCCAATCCAATATTGGCAGCGTGACGGCGCGGCGCTGCAACTCACACCCGGTTTCAAGCGATTATAGAGTTGATACTGCTTCGGATATCGGGGGGCGCGGGACGTGAGCCATCGGGATGCTCTGCTACGGTTGGCGGCGCGCGACATCGAACTGCTGCTCACGCCGGAGCGCGGCGGCGGGGTGGCGGCATTCCGGTGGCGCGGGATTGATGTGATGCGGCCCGCCCTGCCGGGCGATAGTCCTCTGGGGCTGGCCAGCTTTCCGCTGGTTCCCTTTTCCAACCGCATCGCGCAGGGCCGTTTTACGGCGGATGAGCGGCAGCTTGCGCTTACCCCCAATTTACCCGGCATCGATCAGCCGCATGCGATCCATGGCTTTGGCTGGCAAAGCCCGTGGTCGGTCACGGAGCGCAGCCCGACGCAGGTGCGGCTGGTCCACCATTATGAAGGCGCCGAATGGCCGTGGCCCTACCGTGCCGAACAGCATTTCCGACTGGAAGATGGCGGCTTCTGGCATGGACTGTCACTGCGCAACGACGGTGGCACGCCGATGCCAGCAGGGCTCGGCCTCCACCCCTATTTCCCGCGCGCGGGGCGGACGCTGGACCTCAAGATCGACGGGCGGTGGGACGTGGATGACACCTGCCTGCCGACCGGCTGGACCGCGCTGGCGCAGCAGCCCGATTGGCTGGGAAGCGGGCCGATGGACCATGTGTTCACCGGACGGAGCGGGCCAATATCGCTGCGCTGGCCCGGACGCCGCCTTATCATCCGTCCGGCCGATGATCTGCGCTTTTCGGTCGTCTATGCCCCGGTGGGTGCCGATTATTTTTGCGTCGAGCCGGTCAGCCACCTCACCGACGCGGTCAATCGTCCTGAGGATGCTGCGGTAACCGGCCTGCGCTGGCTCGATCCGGGCGCGACCTGGTCGACCAGCGTGCGCTTTGCCATGTCGCTTGCTTGAACCTGGGCGGCACGCCGACTAGGCTGGTGCGATGGGCAGGGGTGCGGACATGGGTCGTTGGGCAAAGCGGGCGCTGCGCGAACCGCTCGTCCATTTTTTGCTCGCGGGGCTTGCGGTCTTTGCTTTGTCCGCGCTGCGTGATCGGCCGGTCGATCCGGCGAGCCGGAGCATCACCATTACCGAGGCGCAGGTCACCCGGCTGGCGGCGAACTGGCAGGCGGCGTGGCGCCGCCCACCAAGCGCGGCAGAACTTGACGCGCTGATCCGCGATTATGTGAAGGAAGAGGTCTATTACCGCGAAGCACTGCGGCTGGGATTGGATGCCGATGACCCGATCATTCGCCGCCGCCTGCGCAGCAAGATGGAGTATATCAGCGCGGCTGCGTCGGAGAATGCGCTGCCCACCGATACCACATTGCAGGCCTGGATCGACCGCAATCCGGCGCGTTATGCACGCGATCCGCGGTTCAGTTTTGATCAAATTTATCTTGGCCAAAGTGCAGGCGCAGCGGCCGCCATCGGCGCGCAGCTGCGCGCCGGGGGTGACTGGCGCACGCTGGGGCAGGCGATTTCGCTGCCGCTATCCGAAGAAGAGGCCGACCGGACGAGCATCGCGCGGACCTTTGGTGACGATTTCGTTGCTGCGCTGAGCAGGCAGCCGGTCGGCGATTGGCAGGGGCCGGTCGCGTCGGGCTTTGGCGCGCACCTTGTGCGGGTCC
>JAAUPH010000096.1 GCA_012035435.1 Sphingopyxis sp.
AGCACCAGCGCCTGCCGCGGCCCGTCGGCCGCCCCGCCGCCGCCCAGTCCGATGTATAGTTCACTCACGTCGCTCACGCCCGTTCCTCTCACGAATGGTTTTTCCCTTCCCTATCGGGCGGGGGGAGGAAATCAAGCGGGGGGAGAAAGCGACGCCGCAACCCTGCGGAAAACTGCGCAACTTCAAAGTGAAATGCGCAATTTTCGGGCAGGGCGTCACCCCATGATGAAGGCGTTGAGCTTGTTACCGTCAGGGTCGCGGAAATAGCCGGCGTAAAAACCGCCATCGCCGCGCGGCCCCGGCACGCCCTCACAGGTGCCGCCATGGGCGAGTGCAATGTCATAGACCCGCTGAACCTGATCCTTATCCTTCACTTCAAAGGCCGCCATCACGCCATTGCCCACCGTGGCCGGCTGGCCGTCGAAGGGTTTGGTCAAGCCAACCCCGCACCCACCGCCGGGGGTGCCCAGGCGATGAAGCCGTCAAATTCCATCATCCGCCCCACGCCCAGCTCGCCGCACACCGCATCGTAAAATGCCGCCGCGCGGGCGAGGTCATTCGTTCCCAACGTTACATAACCAATCATGATCTTCACTCCCTTTTCCGACTCGATAACGGGAACATACCATGAACGAAGTTGCAGGGAAAGTGGCCGCAGGTTGAATGGCGTCTGCCCACTGCCCGCGCCGCGCGCCTATCATGCCAAATGCATCAACCGCGCTTCTTTTTGTCGATCAGGACGTCCTGCTGCCACCGGCTTGGCGCTTTGTCCGTACGGTGGATGCATCCCGCCCAACAACAGGGCCGCTTTTTCCCCTCATGCAGCTCTTGAACGGTTCGGTCAATGCGGCGCTGGCGCGTTTTTGGCTGCTTTGCATCTTCGACCCAGCAAATAAATTCATTTCGCCCCAATGGCGAAAGCGCCTGCCACAGCGCCCATGCATCCTTGTCCGACCGGATCGCCGACTGCATATCCGCGTCGGCGCTGTGCACGGTTCCGTGAGAAAAACCATCGGTCATGGCTGCAATCTATCAGGTTTGGGCGTGGTATCGAACCCGAAAATGTCAACCTGCGCACCAGATGGTCGCGACGGTGCAATAACCATCGCGGGCAGCGCGGGGGACGAACAAGGCCGGCACGCAAAATCCGTCGCCATCCGCCGTTCTGGTCGCACTGGTCCGCGCCGCGCCGCGCCTCCAACCACCACGCGTGACAAGCGCCGCATTTTGGCCTATGCGCGCGCTCCATCATGACCGTGAAAACTCTTCCCGCCCAGCCGAAAGTCGGCATGGTTTCGCTCGGCTGTCCCAAGGCATTGGTCGACAGCGAGCGGATTCTCACCAAATTGCGGGCCGATGGATATGCGATGAGTGCTGATTATGCCGGGGCGGATGTCGTACTCGTCAACACCTGCGGCTTCCTCGACAGCGCCAAGGAGGAAAGCCTGGACGCGATTGGTGAGGCGATGGCGGAAAACGGCCGTGTCATCGTGACCGGCTGTATGGGCAAGGAAGCCGACGTCATCCGCGCGCGCTTCCCCGGCGTGCTCGCGGTTACAGGCGCGCATCAATATGAAGAGGTAGTGTCGGCCGTGCACGACGCCGCGCCGCCCACCCAGGGGCCGTTCGTCGACCTGGTCCCCGGCCTCGACGAAGGTGGGCTGAAGCTGACTCCGCGCCATTACAGCTATCTGAAGATTTCGGAGGGTTGTAACCACAGCTGCGCCTTCTGCATCATCCCCGACCTGCGCGGAAAACTCGCCAGCCGCCGCATCGACGCGGTGCTGCGCGAGGCGGAAAAGCTGGTCGCGGCCGGAACCAAGGAATTGCTGGTGATCAGCCAGGACACCTCGGCTTACGGCGTCGATACGCGCCATGATGCGCGAATGTGGCAAGGTCGCGAAGTCCGCGCGCATATGACCGATCTTGCCCGCGAACTCGGCGGGCTGCGCACCAGCGAAGGCCGCGCGCCGTGGGTGCGGCTGCACTATGTCTATCCCTATCCGCATGTCGATGCGGTCATTCCCTTGATGGCCGAAGGGTTGTTGACGCCCTATCTGGACATCCCGTTCCAGCATGCGAGCCCCAAGGTGCTGAAAGCCATGAAGCGCCCGGCAAATGAGGCCAAGGTGCTCGAACGACTGCGCGGTTGGCGTAGCATCGCGCCCGACATTGCGGTGCGGTCGAGCTTCGTCGTGGGCTTCCCCGGTGAGACCGAGGAGGATTTTCAATATCTGCTTGACTGGCTCGACGAAGCGCAATTGGACCGCGTCGGTGCCTTTCGCTTTGAACCCGTTGCCGGGGCGCAGGCCAACGCCCTGCCCGACCCCGTGCCGGAGGAGGTCAAAGAAGAACGCTATCAGCGGATCATGGCCAAAACCGCCGCGATCAGCGCCGCTAAGCTTGAAGCCAAGATCGGCCGCACCCTGCCCGTCATCATCGACGAGGTTGGCGAAGCGGATGAAGACGGCAGCATCGGCGCGACGGGGCGGTCACAGGCCGACGCGCCAGAGATTGACGGCCATGTCTATCTGCGCGACGTTCCGGCAGGGCTAAAGGCAGGCGACATTGTCGATGCGGTGATCGAGGATGCCGACGAACATGACCTGTTCGCGGTGACGGCGGGTAGGCAATAATCGACGGGGTCACGCTCTGTTTCGCTGAGCAAGTGCTGCGCAACCGTCCCTATCTAACGATTGCAGCCTGCAGGGCAGTCTTGGAAAATCCCACTAAGGTTATCGTGCAGGATCACGGACGGTTGCGGCATTGGGGCCAGCGTCGATGCTGGGACCGATGCTTAGCTAGCCCGCAAATCCCGCGATCAGCTCGCGCAATTCTTCTTCTTCCACTGCCGCCGCGGCCTCGGCACGGCTGAACCATTTGCGGGTTCGCTCCTTACGTTCGGGCCAGTGCGCGGCAAGCTGACGCACCCTGAGCGGGAACACTGCAACCGTCAGTTCGTTCGCCGAACCGTCATCGGCCCGCTTGGCATAGCGATAGCTGCCGATGGGCCGGGTACCAAGCGCGCCCGATGCGCCAGCCTCTTCCTCAGCCTCGCGCGCGGCGGCGGCGTCAGCGCTTTCGCCGTCATCGATATTGCCCTTGGGCAGCACCCAGCGGCCCGTTTCCCGCGACGTGACGAGCAGAATATCGATGGCCTCACCCGCCATATTGGCGACGCCGGGCAAGATTCGATAGGGTAAGGCGGCAGCTTGGTTCACCCGGCGACTATGCCGGAATGACAGTTTGATGACAATATTGTTTCACGTCCACCGTGCTGAACCGACTCCACCGCAAGACCGGTTGCTATTTGCAACGGTGTAAGTAATCTTGCGCGCCAAGAGGAACATGGGAGTCGGGTGATGGACATGGCCACAGGCAGCCTGCCGCGCGGATCGAGTGCAGCCCCCGTCGATGTCGATGTGCTCATCGTCGGCGCGGGTATTTCGGGCATTGGTATGGCAGTGCATCTGGGGCGCGACTGCCCGGGCAAAAGCTTTGCGCTGGTCGAGCAGCGCGCGGACCTTGGCGGCACATGGGACTTGTTCCGCTATCCCGGCATCAGGTCGGACAGCGACATGCACACGCTGGGCTATATTTTCGAACCCTGGCGTGAGCAAAAGGCCATCGCCGACGGACCATCGATCCTGAAATATCTGAACAAGATCGTCGACGAACGCGGTTTGCGCGACAAAATTGCCTTGAACAGCAAAGTGGTTGCGGCAGATTGGGACTCGGCCACGGCGCGCTGGACGGTGACGCTGGCAAGTGCCGACGACGCGCAGCGGACCAAAACGGCCCGCTTCCTCTATATGGGGTCGGGCTATTATGACTATGACGCGGGATATAATCCCGGCTTTCCGGGGCGCGAGGATTTCAAGGGCGATGTTATCCACCCGCAATTCTGGCCCAAGGATTATGACTATGCGGGCAAGCGCGTCATCGTCATCGGATCGGGCGCGACGGCGGTCACGCTGGTACCATCGATGGCGCTCGCCCCCGATGGCAAGGCGGCGGGCCATGTGACCATGCTCCAGCGCACCCCGACCTGGATGTTCCTGCGCCCGGCCGAGGACAAGCTCGCCAATTTCATGCGGCACATCATGCCCGACGAGTGGGCCTATCGCATCACCCGCTTCAAAAATGTCCGGCTGCAAAATTTCGGTTTCAAACTGGCGCGAAACAAGCCGCAGAAGATGGCAGAAAAGCTGACCAATACGCTCAAGAAGGAACTGGGCGACAATTATGACCCCGTCGCCTTCACCCCGCCCTATAATCCGTGGGAACAGCGGCTGTGTCTGGTCCCAGACAATGATCTGTGCGTCGCGATCAACAGCGGCAAGGTTGATATCGTCACCGACCATATCGACCGGTTTGACGCGACCGGAATATTGCTGAAATCGGGCAAGCATCTCGCTGCCGATGTCATCGTCACCGCAACGGGGCTGCAGCTGGTAACGGGCGGCAAGGTCGCGTTCCGGGTCGATGGCCAGCCGGTCGTGTGGAACCAGCATTTCTTCTACAAAGGCTGCATGTATTCCAACATACCGAACATGGCGGCGGTGTTCGGATATTTGAATGCCAGCTGGACGCTGAAGGCCGATGTGGTGTCCACCTATATCTGCCGCCTCATCAACCATATGGACAGCATCGGCGCGGATATCGCCAATCCCGTGCTGGCCGACGGCAGCATCGATGAAGAGCCGACCTTCGACTTTTCGTCGGGCTATATCCAGCGCGCACTGGCCAGCCAGCCGCGCAACGGCACCCGCGCCCCGTGGCGGCTTAATCAGGATTATCTCAAAGACCGGGTGATCATGCGCGAAGGGCCGATCGAGGATAGCGTGCTGATGTTCACGCAGGCGACGGGCGTTGCCGCCGATGCCCAGCTGGAGGCGGCGGAATAATATGCCCATTGTCATCCCCACGACAGCGGGGGCCCAGGGCAACCTTGCACTATGCCGCTCTGGGTCCCCGCTTTCGCGGGAATGACATCATGGTGAAATTGCCCCTTCACCTTACGAAACATGGCTTCTAACACCGCCGATATGACCGATTATTCCACCCTGATCCAGCCCGACAAGGGCCAGCCCGCGCGCGCCATCCACCTCGTGTCCGAAGCGGGTTATGACGACTGGCTAAAATCCCGCACCCCCCGCGAACGCGCGGCGCTCGCGGCCGCGCGGTACAAGCCTGCGCCCTTTGCATTTGCCATTTTGCCCGGCGACGATCCCGAACTCTGGTCCGTCGTCAGCGGCCTCGGCAGCGGCGGCGCTCTTACCAGCTGGGGCCTCGCCACGCTCGCCGAAAAGCTTCCCGATGGCACCTATCGCTTGGCCGAGGGTGGCCCCGGCAAGGCGCTGTTCGGCTGGTCACCGGCCAATATCGCTTCACCCGCTACCGCGATGACAAGGACGACCGCGGCCCCCGCATCCTGCTGACCAGCGACGTTGCGGCCATCGCCCCGACCATTGCGGAGGCGCGCGCGGTCATGCTTGTGCGCGATCTGGTGAACACGCCTGCTGCCGACATGGGCCCTGCCGCGCTGGAGGCCGAAGCTGCGCGCATCGCCAAGGCGCATGACGCCAAACTGACCGTCACCAAAGGCGACGCACTGGCCGAGGGCTATCCGCTGATCCACGCGGTCGGGCGCGCCGCCGACAAGATCCACGCCCCGCGCCTGATCGAACTGCATTGGGGCAAGGCCGATCATCCGCGCATTGCCATCATCGGCAAGGGCGTGTGTTTCGACAGCGGGGGTCTGGACATCAAACCGGCGGCGGGCATGTTGCTGATGAAGAAGGATATGGGCGGAGCCGCCCACGCGCTCGCGCTCGCAGAACTGGTCATGGCCGCGGGCCTGCCGGTGCGGCTCCATTGCCTGGTCCCCGCGGTCGAAAACGCCATCTCCGCCAATGCCTTCCGCCCTGGCGACGTGATCAAGAGCCGCAAGGGGCTGACGGTCGAAATCGGCAACACCGATGCCGAAGGTCGTCTCACGCTTGCCGATGCGCTTTCATTCGGCATCGATCTCAAGCCCGATCAGATCTTCGACTTGCGCCAGAGGAACTTGATTGGCGCCATCGCTCTTGGCGACATCGGGGTTGGGATGTACTTCCATGAAGACACCGTCGCAACCGGCAGCCACAGCCGCGAGGAGACCGCATCTTGAGCACACGACCCGCTCCCGCCACGACCATGGGCCTCTCCGCCTTCGCGGCCAAGCTCGGTTCGCCTCGATCCGGCCACCGAGCGGTTGGTACATACTGCGCTTGGCAGATTACTCGCAGGGCGCACCGGTATCATTGTGGCCCATCGGCTGAGTACAATGGCCTATGCCGACGATATTCTGGTGCTGGATCATGGGCAGGTACATGAATACGGGACACGGCAAAGCCTTATGAGTGACCCAACTTCACACTTTGCTGGCTTGTTACGGCTGGCCAATGAGGAGGTGCTGCAATGAGGCCACTGCCAACCTGGCAATATACGCTCAGAATGGCGCGTTATGCACCCTGGCTGTATTTGCTGCATATGTCGTTGTGGAGCCTGATGAATGTGTTCTCGCTGCTACCAGGGCTGATTGGGCGATCTTTTTTTCGATACACTCACTGGCAATGCACCATTCCCAGCGGAATCAACGGGCTGCTGTGGTTATTGGGTTTACTTGCTATCGGGCGCGCCATTCTGTGGCTGGTGGCTGGTTTTGTCGAAATTAATATGCGCTTCACCATGAGCGGGTTGGTGCGGCGTAACCTGTTACGGCTGGTGCTTAAGCGCCCAGGAGCGAGTGGACTACCCTTTTCAATTGGCGAAACGATCAGTCGCTTCCGAGATGATGGCTACCATGCCGAAGATAACATGGACTGGACCGATGAGATCATCAGCCAGGGCTTCTTTGCGCTGCTGGCCTTCACATTGCTGCTGTCGATCAATGCCTCCATGGCGCTGGTCGTGGTTCTACCAACCGTTGCCGTGGCCATTATTGCCCAGCGGGCGAGTGTTGCGCTTGGCCGCTATCGTGAAGCGAGTAGCCAGGCCACCAGCCATGTTACTGGCGCAATTGGTGATATTGTGGCAGCGGTGCAGACAGTGCAGGCCGCTGGTGCCGAACAACAGGTTATTGCGCACTTCAAACAACTTAACGACCGCCGTAGAAATACCATTCTGGCAGATCGGGTGGTAACGCAGGTAGTTGATGCGATTACCGCCAACATGGTGAGTGTGGGTAGCGGGCTGATTATGTTGCTCGCGGCCAGCAGCCTGCGTGATGGTAGCCTGACCGTAGGCGATTTTGTGCTGTTTATTTCTTACCTTGGCTTTATCGCCGATTTCACCGCCAGCCTTGGCCAGTACCTCGCCCATTACCGCCAGACTGGTGTGGCGTTTGCACGCATGGATGCGCTGCTTGGTGATGCTGCCCCCGATACACTGGTAGAACATATTCCGCTCCATTTGCATGGCCCACTCCCAGAAGTGCCAGCACTAGTACCTGACACCCATAATCGATTGATACTGCTGGAGGCACGCGGGCTTACCTACCGCCATCCACAGGGCGGGCGTGGTATCGACGCGGTGGATGTACGACTGGCGCGTGGCACGCTAACGGTGATTACCGGGCGAGTTGGCGCTGGCAAGACGACCCTACTGCGAACCTTGCTGGGCTTGCTACCCAGTGAGGCAGGCGAAATCCATTGGAATGGCCAGCGTGTCGATGATCCAGCCAGTTTGCTGGTGCCGCCACGCTGCGCTTATACCGCACAGGTGCCGCGCCTGTTTAATGAAACTGTGAAGCAGAATATTCTGCTTGGGCAACCCGATGATCCAGTAGTTCTGGATGCTGCGGTGCGCAGTGCCGTACTTGAACACGATTTACGGGCACTAGAGGCTGGGTTGGAAACACTGGTTGGCACACGCGGTGTCAAACTTTCTGGTGGCCAGGTGCAGCGTACCGCAGCGGCGCGTATGTTTTGTACGCAATGCCGAATTACTGGTGATTGACGACCTCTCCAGCGCCTTGGATGTTGAAACAGAACGGCTATTA